>SXZC01000187.1 GCA_005788075.1 Actinomycetota bacterium | reverse complement strand
GCTGCCGGGCGGGCCGCGCCAGCGCGTGGCGATCGCCCGGGCGATCCTCGTGGACCCGCGCATCCTCGTGCTCGACGAGGCCACGGCGTCGGTGGACGCCTCCACCGAGCGCGAGATCTCCCGCGCGCTCGCCAACGTGTTGGAGGGACGCACCACCATCATCATCGCCCACCGGCTCTCGACCATCAGCCTGGCCGACGAGATCGTGCTGATCGACGACGGGCGGGTGGCGGCGCGCGGCGAGCACGAGGCCCTCTACGCCGAGAGCCCGCTGTACCGCGAGATCCACGACCAGGGGCTCGCGCGCCCCGACGAGCTCGTGGCGAGGGAGGGCTGATGGGCACGCGCCCCGTGGGCCACGGGCACGCCGGCGGAATGCTCGGCCCGCTGTCGGAGGAGGACGAGGAGCGCGTCGTGCGCCGGCCGCGCCGCAACATGCGGCGCCTCCTCCCCTACTTCCGTCCGTACCGCACGCGCGTGCTGGTGACCATCGTGCTCATGCTGCTGGTCACGGGGGCCACGCTGGCCGGACCCGCGCTGGCCCAGGTGGCGATCGACGACGGCATCGACGCCGGCAGCGTCACCGCACTCATCGTGATCGTGTCGATCTTCGTGGTGATCGGCCTCATCGGCTGGGCGGCGCAGTACTGGCAGTCGTACCTGTCGTCATGGGTGGGCGAGCGCGTGCTGCTCGACCTCCGCCGGCAGGTGTTCCGCCACATGATGCGGCTCGAGCTCGGTCACCACGAGCGCACGCCCACCGGCCGCAGCGTGAGCCGCCTCACCGCGGACATCGAGGCGGTGAACCAGCTGGTGGTCGAGGGTGCGACGTCCCTGGTGATCAACGGCCTCACGCTCATCGGCGTGGTGATCATCCTCATGTTCTACGACTGGAGGCTGGCCCTCGCCGCATTCGCCATCTTCCCGTTCCTGGCCATCGGCACCTGGTGGTTCCGCAGCCGCGCCACGCGCGCCTACCGGTCCACGCGCGAGCGGGTGGCGGTGGTGCTGTCGGTGCTGCAGGAGAACCTCTCCGGCATCCGGGTGGTGCAGGCGCACGGGCGTGAGGAGGAGGCCCGCCGCCGCTTCCGCGACGCCAACCGCGAGTACCGCCGGGCGAACATGCGCACGGTCACGATCAGCGGCATCTACTTCCCGGGCGTCGAGCTGCTCGCCGCCCTCGGCACCGCGCTGATCCTCTGGTTCGGCGGCACGCTCGTGCTCAACGAGGCCCTCACCGTGGGCGTGATGGTGGCCTTCATCGGCTACCTGTCGTCGTTCTTCGATCCCATCCAGCAGCTCTCGCAGCTCTACAACACGTTCCAGGCCGCGATGGCGGCGCTCGAGAAGATCTTCGGCGTGCTCGAGACCGACCCGCGCATCACCGATGCGGCGGGCGCCAGGGATCTCCCCGAGGTATCCGGCCGCATCGACCTCGAGCACGTGTCCTTCGGCTACGGCCGCGAGTACGTGATCCGTGACGTCGACCTGCACGTGCAGCCCGGCACCACCGTGGCGCTCGTCGGGCCCACCGGCGCCGGCAAGTCGACGCTGGCCAAGCTCATCGCCCGGCTCTACGACCCCGACGAGGGCGCGGTGCGCATCGATGGCATGGACCTGCGCGAGGTGCGCGAGGACTCCCTGCGCGCCGCGATGGGCATCGTGCCGCAGGAAGGCCACCTGTTCAGCGGGACGATCGCCGACAACGTGCGCTTCGCGCATCCCCTGGCGAGCGACGACGACGTGCGCCGGGCGCTCGACGCCGTCGGCGCGCTGGAATTCGTGGAGGAGCTGCCGGAGGGCATCGACACCGACGTGCAGGAGCGCGGCGCCAGGCTCTCGGCGGGCCAGAGGCAGCTCATCTGCTTCGCACGGGCCCTCGTGCCCGACCCGCGACTGGTAATCCTCGACGAGGCCACGTCATCGATCGACATCGGCACCGAGAAGCGCATCGAGGAGGCCCTCGACCGCCTGCTCGAGGGCCGCACCGCGGTGGTGATCGCCCATCGGCTGTCCACCATCCGCCGCGCCGACCTGATCGTCGTGGTGGAGGACGGCCGCATCGCGGAGCAGGGCACGCATGATGAGCTCATGCGCATGGGCGGGCGCTACGCGGGGCTCTACTCCGACTGGGAAGAGGCCGGTGGGGTAGGTTAGGTAGGCAACCCCTCTCTCTTCGGAGGCCCCACGATGCCCAACAAGAAGACGCGACTCTCCGTCGGTGAGTACCTCATCGAGGCGCTCTCGAAGAAGGGCGTGGATCACATCTTCGGCGTGCCCGGTGACTTCATCCTCGGCCTGCACGTGATCGGCGACGAGCGCGGTACCCGCATGGTGAACTGCACGCGCGAGGAGGCCGCCACCTACGCGGCCGATGGCTTCGCGCGCGAGAAGGGCCTCGGCGCCGTGGCCGTGACCTACGGCGTGGGCATCCTGGCCACCATGGCCGCCGTGGGCAGCGCCAACGCCGAGCGCGTGCCGCTGGTGGTGATCGGCGGTGCCCCGGGCCTGGCTGAGCGCGACGGGCGCCGCATCCACCACATGCCCTCGGCAGACATGGACTCCCCGTACCGGATGATGCAGGAGATCGCGCCGTACTGCGTGCTGCTCGACGACCCGGACGAGGCCTACGACCAGATCGACTGGCTGCTGCTCCACGTGCAGGAGGACCTGCTGCCGGGCTACATCGAGCTGCCGCGCGACCTCATCGGCGCGGTGCCGGAGCACCCGCGCCCCGTCACCCGCCCGGCCGAGACGCTCGTGCCGGCATCCCGCCTCAGCGCGGCGGCCGATGACGTGATCACCCGCATCAATGCCGCCAAGCGGCCGATCATGTGGGTGGGCCACGGCGCGCGCAGCCTGCAGTACGGCGATCGCGTGCTGGCGTTCGCCGAGGCCACGGGCATCCCGATGGTGGAGTCGGTGATGGGCAAGGGCGCCGTGGACGAGACCCACCCGCTCGTGATGGGCGTGTACGTGGGCGCGGGCTCGACCCCCGAGCTTCGCGAGTACGTGGAGTCGGTGGACCTCGTGATCGAGGTGGGCGTGAACATCAACGACATCACCACAGGGGCCTTCACCTCGAACATCGCCCCCGAGAACCGCATCCACTTCAGCGCCACGGGCACGAGCGTGGAGCATCGCTTCTACGAGGGCGTGGACCTGGCGGGCATGGCCCACGTGCTCGAGCGACGCATCGACGAGATCAAGCCCAACAAGGTGCCGAAGAACCTCCCGCACGCGTGGGCGGGCGAGGTGACCGACTCCGACCGCATCACCACCGACGTGGTGGCCGACCGCCTGCAGCGGTTCGTCGAGAAGTCGGACATCGTGGTGTGCGACGTCGGGGTGGGCGCCCACCTCTCGATGGATGCCCGCCTCAACCGCAGCGGGCAGTTCCACATCGCGCGCCTGTACGTGGGGATGGGCTTCGCGGTGCCGGCGTCGTACGGCGCGGCGCTGGCGCGCGGCAAGGGGCGGCCCGTCGTGCTGGTGGGAGACGGCTCGTTCCAGATGACCGGCTTCGACCTATCCACCGCAGTGCGCGAGGGCGTGGCACCGATCGTCCTGGTGCTCGACAACCACGGATACGGCGCCGAGCGCAGCATCCACGACGGCGACTTCAACGACATCGCCCAGTGGGACTACGCGGCCGTGGGCGCGGTGGTGGGCGCCATCGGCATCCAGGTGCACACCCCCGAGCAGCTCGATGAGGCGCTCGCGCGTGCGCGCAAGGACCGCGACACGGCGTACATCATCCAGGTCGACCTCGACAAGCTCGATGTGCCGCGCGGGCTCAAGGCGCTGGGCGAGGGCCTTGCCGACCTCATGGGCTAGCGGCCCTTTGCTACCTTCCCGGCGGCCGTGAGGCGATGGGGGATCGTCTAGCTGGTAGGACACTGGGTTCTGGTCCCAGGAGCGGGGGTTCGAGTCCTCCTCCCCCAGTCACTTCACGACCGGCGCGCCATTCGCAATAATGGCCGCACGCAGTACCCATGCAGTACCTCGCAGGGCTCACGTGGCGCATTCGTCTAGGGGCCTAGGACGCCGCCCTCTCACGGCGGTAACACGGGTTCAAATCCCGTATGCGCTACCTCACGCGAAGGGCCGCCCGTTGGGTGGCCCTTCGCCGCTTCGGGCCTGACACCCTGAGCGCGTGAACGCCCGCGCCCTCCTGCGGAACCCCGACGTCGCGCGCCTGCTCGGCGCGCAGCTGCTGAGCACCCTCACCTTCGGGGTGGTGGCCGCCGCGCTGGGCTGGCAGGCCTACGAGCGCACCGGGAGCGCGCTCACGCTGGGGCTCATCGGCCTCGCGGAGTTCCTCCCCGCGCTGGCGTTCGCGCTGCCGGCGGGACAGATGGCCGACCGCCTCGACCGCCGGCTCGTGACCGCGGCGGGCATGGGGGTCGTGATCCTCATGGCCGTGCTGCTCGCGGCGGACGCGGCGTCGGGCAACACATCTGCCCTGCCGCTGTACTTCCTCGCCGCGGGGCTCGGCGTGGGGCGGTCGTTCGCGAGCGCGGCGTTCACGCCCATGCTGGCCGCCGCGGTGAGCGCAGCGGATCTCCCCCGCACCATGGCCCTGTCGTCGTCCACGTGGCAGGGCGCGCTGATCTTCGGCCCCTTCGTGGGCGGCCTGCTGCAGGCCTGGGGCAACGTCCCGCCCTATGCGCTCGCGGCGCTGCTCGACGTGGCGGCCGTGTTGCTGGTGCTCACCGTCACCCGACGGGTGGGCACCGAGCACCGGGCATCGGTGACCGGCCCGCCGACCATGCGCGACGCCACCGCCGGCCTCAGGCTGATTCGCCACACGCCCGCGCTGCTTGGCGCGATCAGCCTCGACCTCGTGGCCGTGCTCTTCGGCGGCGCCACGGCGCTCCTGCCGATCATCGCGAGCGACATCCTGGGGGTGGGCGCGGTGGGCTACGGCGTGCTGCGCGCGGCCCCCGGAATCGGCGCGGTGGCCGTGGGCCTGGTGCTGGCGGGGCGCCCGATACGACGGCATGTCGGTCCCGTGCTGCTGGCCGCCGTTGCCGGGTTCGGCGTGTTCACCATCGTCATGGGCATCTCCACCAGCTACTGGCTCACCTTCGTGGCGCTGCTGCTGCTCTCGGGCAGCGACATGGTGAGCGTGTACGTGAGGTCCACCCTCACCCCCCTCCTCACCCCGGCCCGGCTGCGCGGTCGCGTGGTGGCCGTGGAGCGCGTCTTCGTCGGGGCGTCGAACGAACTCGGTGCCTTCGAGAGCGGCGTGCTGGCCCAGTACATCGGCACCGTGCCCGCCATCGCCGTGGGCGGCGCGGTGTCCATCGGCGCGGCGGGCCTCTGGGGCCTGTTCTTCCCGGGCCTCCGGAAGATCGACCGCTTCGAGGACATCACCCCGGCGCGCGACCCGGACGCCTGACCCGGGGGAACCCCGGTTACGTGCCTGGCACCGGGGTGAGGGCGCGGCGGATGAGGGCCGCGGTCTCGGCCGGGCGCTCCAGCAGGTAGAAGTGGCCGCCGAGGTCCACGGGGATGATCTCGAAGCGGTGGCCGTAGGCCCGCATCACCTCGGGGGCGAGCATGGCGCCCGCCGCGAGCGCGGTGATGTGCAGGCCGAGGGCGTCGGCCCGGCCGAGGGCGGCGTCCATGTCCCACTCGAGCAGCGCCCCCAGCAGGCGCACCCCGGCTTCGGGATCCATCTCGGCCATGCGGTCCGCGATCTGCGCAGTGAGCGAGGGGTCCGTGTCGGGCGCAGCGGCGCGCTCGCACAGGCCGCGCACGGCCGCCGGGAAGTCCTCGCGATATGGCGCGAGCGTGGCCTCGCGCCGGTCGGCCGGCTGCTTCGGGTACATGTGCATGAAGGTGAGGCCGTCGAGGCCGATGATGCGCTGGCCGGCCCCGGCCAGCACCGCCTCGATGGCCACGGCCACGCCCATGGAGTGGCCCACCATCGCCGCGCCGCGCATGCCCTCGTCGGCCACCAGGGCGTCCACCAGGGCGCCCAGGTCATCCATGGTCCAGCGCGGACTCTCGGCCGTGGACTCCCCGTGCCAGGGAAGGTCGATGGACATCACCCGGTGGTCGCGCGCCAGGTCGTTGGCCACCCCCGCGAAGTCGCTGCGCCGGCAGGCCCAGCCATGGATCAGCACGACCGGAGGGCCATCGCCGGCGAGGTCGTACGCGACCCGCACGCCCGGAAGATCGCGCACGCGGCGCTCCCCACCCATCATGCGGCCCCGGGCCGCGTGCGGAGGGGGACGCGCGTGCGGACGGGGACGGGTCGTGCTCGGGTCATGGTCTCCTCAGGCGTCGAATCCGCCTGACCCTAACAGCGGGTTGCCCGTCCCCCGCGCGCGCCGGTACGGTCACTGCATGCGCGTGGGGATCCTGACCGGAGGGGGCGACTGCCCCGGGCTCAACGCGGTGATCCGCGCCGTGGTGAAGGTGGGCGCGCGCAGGTTCGGACACGAGCACGTGGGAATCCTGCGCGGCTGGAAGGGCCTCATCGAGGCCGACGCCGAGCCCCTGACCCCAGGAGACGTGAGCGGCATCCTCGCCCGCGGCGGCACGATCCTGAAGAGTTCGCGCACCAACCCCTTCCGCGACGACGACGCCACGCAGGCCGCCCTCGACGGCTTTGCCCGGCTCGGCATCGACGCGCTGGTGGCCATCGGTGGCGAGGACACCCTGGGGGCAGCCAACCGGCTGCATGCCGAGCACGGCGTGCCCGTGGTGGGCGTGCCCAAGACGATCGACAACGACCTCTCGGGCACTGACTTCACCTTCGGGTTCGACACCGCCGTGCAGATCGCCACCGAGGCGATCGACCGCCTGCACACCACGGCCGAGAGCCACGACCGCGTGATGGTGGTGGAGGTCATGGGCCGCCACGCCGGCTGGATCGCCCTCTACTCGGGCATCGCCGGCGGCGCCGACTACATCCTGATCCCCGAGAAGAAGCCCGACATCGATGGCCTGCTCTCCGCCATCAACCAGCGCCACGCGCGCGACCTCGACTACTCGATCGTGGTGGTGAGCGAGGGGGTCGACCTGGGCGACGCCGGCGGCCAGGGCGAGCTCGACGAGTTCGGCCACGCGCGGCTGGCCCAGCAGGGCGTGGGCGACCGGCTGGGAGTGGTGATCCGCGAGGCGACCGGATACGACACCCGGGTGACCGTGCTGGGCCACATCCAGCGCGGCGGGTCGCCGTCGGCGCGCGACCGGGTGCTGGCCACGCGCTTCGGGACACGGGCCGCCGAGATGGTGCAGGAGGGCCTCTACGGCCGCATGGCGGCGCTGCGCGGCGACACCGTGGCCGACGTGCCGCTGGCCGAGGCGGTGGGCACGCTCAAGACGGTGCCGCCCGCCTTCTACGACCTCGCCACGCCCTTCTTCGGATAGCCCCGCGACGCCCTTCGGGCGACCGGGCGATGTCGCCGTTCCGGGGGCCGGGCGTGACGCATCGGCTTGATTTCGCCACGAAGGCCGGTGCTATGGTGCCCGCCCCGTGAGCAAGAAACTCATCATCTGCGAGAAGCCGTCGGTGGCCCGCGACGTCGCGACGGCCCTGCCCGAGACCTTCACGCAGAAGGGTGAGGCCTACGAGAGTGACCACTGGGTCATCTCGTACGCGGTGGGTCACCTGCTCGAGCAGGTGGACCCCGACGCCTACGACGCCCGCTTCAGGAAGTGGACGTACGAGGACCTCCCAATCATCCCCGAGCACTTCCGCTACCAGGCCCGCGACTCGCGGGCCGCGAAGCAGCTGGGCACGCTGCACAAGCTCATGGCCCGCCCGGATGTCACGGGCATCGTCAATGCCTGCGACGCCGGGCGCGAGGGCGAGCTCATCTTCAAGCTCATCCTCGAGAGCGCCCCCGAGAAGGCCCGGGACAAGCCCGTGGAGCGCGCCTGGTTCTCGTCGATGACCAAGGCGGCGATCCAGGACGCCTTCACCAGCCTGCGCCCCGATTCGGACATGCGCAGCCTCGAGGATGCCGCCCGCGCCCGCAGCGAGGCCGACTGGCTCGTGGGAATGAACGGCACCCGCGCCGCCACCACCAAGGCCGGGTCGATCCGGCGCGTGCTCTCCCTCGGGCGCGTGCAGACGCCCACTCTCGCCATGATCGTGCGCCGCGACCTGGAGATCGCTGCCTTCGTGCCGCAGGACTACTGGCAGGTGGACGCCACGTTCACCGGGGCCGAGTCCGACCTGCCCGGCATGTGGAACGACGTCGCGGGCACCCACCGGGACCTCCTCTTCACCGACGCCGACGGCAAGACGTTCAAGGACCGCATCAACGCGGCCGACGCCGCGCAGGCCATCGTCGACGCCGTGAGCGGATCCCAGGGCACGGTCACCTCGGTCGAGACGAAGCCGCGCACCGAGAACCCCCAGCTGCTCTACGACCTCACCGCCCTGCAGCGCGATGCCAACCAGCGCTATGGCTTCTCGGCGTCGCGCACGCTCGCCGCGGCGCAGAGCTGCTACGACGAGCACAAGGTGCTCACCTATCCGCGCACCAACAGCCGCTACCTCAGCGGCGACATGGTGGGCAGCCTCAAGGCCGTGGTGTCGCGGGTGGGCTCAGCCGACCCGCAGTACGCCGACGCCGCGCGGCAGGTGCTGGCGCTCGAGAAGCTGCCGCTGGGCCGCGTGGTGAACGACGAGAAGGTCACCGACCACCACGCGATCATCCCCACCGACGGCGACCACGACCTCAGCCGCCTGAGCTCGGATGCCCGGCGCATCTACGACATGGCGGCCCGCAGGTTCCTCTCGGTGTTCCTGCCGCCGGCGCGCCTCGAGGACACCACGATCATCACCGACGTCGAGGGCCACACGTTCCGCAGCAGCGGCACCGTCATCGTGGAGCCCGGCTGGTACGCGGTGGATGCCATGCGCCGCCACAGGGTGGAGAAGCAGGCGCAGGCCGAGCAGGCCGTGAACGAGGATGGCGAGGTCGAGGCGAAGGACCGCACGCTGCCATCGGTCACCGTGGGGCAGGTGCTCACGTGCGCCCGGGCCGAGTCGCTGGGCAAGAGCACCAAGCCGCCCGCCCGCTTCAACGAGGGCAGCCTGCTCAAGGCCATGGAGACCGCCGGCAAGCTGGTGGACGACGACGAGGCCGCCGAGGCCATGAAGGACGCCGGGCTGGGCACCCCGGCCACCCGCGCGAACATCATCGAGAGCCTCATCGATCGCGAGTACCTGGAGCGCGAGGGCAAGCAGCTCCGGGCCACTGACAAGGCGATCGGGCTCATCACCATGCTGGGCGATCACCTGCTCACCAGCCCCGAGCTCACCGGGCGGTGGGAGCAGAAGCTCAACGAGATCCAGGCCGGCGGCGAGTCGCGCGAGGCCTTCGAGCGCGAGATCAAGGACTTCACCCGCCAGGTGGTGGAGTGGTTCGCCGACAAGAGCCGCGACGACCTTCGCGTGCAGCGCACCGTCATCGCCCCCTGCCCCATCAACCTGCCCGACGGCACCAAGTGCCAGGGCAACATCGTGGAGCAGCGCAAGAGCTATTCGTGCGACAGCTACCACGGCAAGGACGACCCCGGCTGCGGCTACACCCTCTGGAAGCAGATGGACAACCGCGCGATCACGCTGGAGGAGGCCAGGGAGTACATCGCCCAGGGCCTGCAGAGCAAGGACCTGCAGCCCGAGCGCGAGGTGCTGGGCCCCTGCCCCACCGACGGCTGCGACGGCGAGATCGTCGAGCGCGGGCGCTCGTACGGCTGCACCTCATGGAAGAGCAAGACCGAGACCGGCTGCGGGTACGTCATCTGGAAGCGCATGCGCGGGCGCCCGGACGAGGTGTCCATCGAGGAGGCCCGCCGCATGGTGGCGCGTGGCGAGACCAACGCCACGCCCCCGCGCGAGCCCGTGGCCGAGTGCCCGGTGCCCGGGTGCGGCGGCATGGTGGTGGAGCGCCCGAAGACCTACGGCTGCAACTCGTGGAAGAGCCCCCGCAACCGCGGGTGCGGCTACGTCATCTGGAAGCGCCCACGCGGCTCCGAGCACGACGTCACGGTGGAGGAGGCCAAGGCGAAGATCGAGGAGGACCGCGCCGACCCCGACGCCGCGGGCCTCGAGCCCGTGGTCGGGGGCAGGGGGTCGAAGGGCGCGACGGCCCGCACGAAGCGCGGGTCGGTGGACGCGGACGGGGCGATCGTGGCCCACCTGCTGCGCAAGGCCACGTGGACCGGGCTCGATGGCGGGGAGAAGGTCACTCTGGAGATCCCGAAGGGTGCCCACCGGGGGTTGGATTCCGAGGTGGTCGCGGGCCTCGGGCATGGCCTCGGACTGCGATCGAAGCCCCTCAAGCTCTGGTGCAAGGTGACCGATGCCGGCCCAGAGGCCGCCAGGGCCACCCTCGAGCAGCGCCTGCAGGACCGCATTCGCAAGGCGCTCGCGCCGACGGCGCGCCCTGCAGCCGTCGCCACCGCCTGACATATTCCCGGGGTCGGGGGCGATGGGTCCCCCGCGCTGAGGAGGGTGCCATGGATGCCGATGAGGCAATCCGACTGAGGCGCAGCGTTCGTTCGTACACCGACCAGCCGGTGAGCGACAGGGACATCGACGCCGTCCTCCGGCTGGCGCTCCTGGCCCCCACGGGCGGCATGGCGCAGGCCTGGAGCTTCATCGTGGTGCGCGACAAGGAGCTGCGCGAGGCCGTGGCCGAGATCGTGATCCGTGGCGGGGCCAAGTACTTCGAGACGGTCCGGCCGGCCGGGCCCGACGTGAGCCCCGATGAGCACGCCGAGTGGGCACGCGGATACGCCGAGCAGGTGCTCGGCAACTACCGGCACGTGCCGGTGTGGATCGTCGGCATGGTCGTTCCCCGTCACGCCTTCCCCGACGACCAAGCCGAGTGGGAGCGGGTTGCCGACCTCGTGTCGGTGGGCTTCGCCATGGAGAACCTCTTCGTGGCGGCGCGGGCCCGCGGCCTCGGCACGGTTCCCACGGTCTTCCACTGGTATGCCGAGGACGACTTCCGGGCGCTCCTGGACATCCCCGCCGAGTTCGAGATCCCGGTGATCACCCCGCTGGGGTACCCCACGGAGTTCCCGGTGGGGCTTCCGCCCGCGATGGCCGCCAAGCGCCGCCCGTGGCGCACGCTGGTGCACGACGACCACTGGGGCAATCCCCGGGCGTGACCCGCTCGTGCCCCATCCCATTTCCCTGACGAGAGAGTCCACATGGAACGTTCGATGAAGCGCCGGGCAGCAGCAGCCGCGGCCGCCGTTGCCCTTGTCACCGGCGGCGCGATGCTGGCCGGCTGCGGGTCGGGCACCTCGGACAGCGCCGCATCCACTGCGGCAGCCGACACCTCGACCCTGCCCGCGAACGGCATCGAGAAGCTCCCGCCCAAGGAGATCCTCGCGAAGAGCCAGGCCGCGGCGAAGGCAGCGTCGTCGGTCACCGTGACGGGCACGATCACCGAGGGAGGCGAGGAGACCTCGCTCGACCTGGTGATGGGAACGAACGCCAGCGAGGGGACCTTCACCACGAACGGCGTGGAGCTCAGCACCGTGATCGTGGATGGCACGTCCTACTTCAAGGTACCCGGCGATGGCTGGGCCACGTTGCTGGGCGGCAACGGCCCCGAGGGCAAGGCCCTGGGCGAGGAGATCGCCGGCAAGGTTGGCGACAGCTGGCTGATGCTTCCCGCAGATCTGGAATCCCTTGACGATGCCTCCGGCCTGCTCGGGTTTGCGCTGGGGATGTTCGGTTCGCTGTTCGAGAAGGACTCCTTCCTCAAGGAGACCCTCTCGACCAACAAGGAGTTGACCGTCACGGGCACGGGCGACGTGAACGGCACCCCGGTGGTGTTCCTCGAATACCCCGGGTCCGGTCCGCTGGCCATCCAGACCGTGGGCGAGCCCTACCCCGTGCAGATCAAGGCCGACGGCGCGGAGGGGTCGGGCGCGATCACCTTCACCAACTGGAATGCGCCGGTGGACGTGACCGCGCCCACCGACGTCGTGGACATCAGGCAGCTGGCCGGGTGATCGGCGCGTGCCGCATCATGATGGGCAGCGGGCGATGGCTACCGTACATCGACACCACGAAGGGATCGTCATGCACATGGAACGCACAGTGACGCGCAGGATCGCAGCAGGCGCCGCCGCGCTGGCGCTCATCGCAGGTGGCGGAGTGCTCGCCGGCTGCGGCAGCAGCTCCGACTCGTCGTCGGGCGGTGGCGCCAGCACGGCGGCAAGCACGGCCGCCACCACGGCCGCGCCCAATGGCATCGAGGGCAAGACCGCGACGGAGATCCTCGACGCCTCGCTGGCGGCGGCCAACAAGGCCACGTCGGTCACGGCGAAGGGCGCCATCACCCAGGGCGGCCAGGAGATCAAGCTCGACCTGCAGGTGGGACAGGAGGCCGCGCAGGGGTCGATCAGCGCCCAGGGCGCGGAGATCGAGATCAAGGTGCTGGCCGGCAAGACCTACTTCAAGCTGAGCGGCGAGTCGTTCGCGAAGATCGCCGGCCAGGACGACAGCCCCGAGGTGGCCAAGGCGATCTCGGCGCTCCTGGGCGACAAGTGGCTCGTGGCGCCCGATGAGGAGTCGGCCGGCCAGCTCGGCAGCCTCGGCCAGTTCGGCCAGAAGGATGAGCTGCTCAAGGGCATCCTCACCCCGGACGGCAACGCGACGGTCAAGGGGACCGGCGAGGTGAACGGCCAGCCGGTGGTGCTGCTCGAGAGCACCGACGGCACGGGCACTCTCGCCATCGCCACCACCGGCGAGCCCTACCCGCTGCAGATCAAGGGCAGCGAGGGCGCCGACGGCGGCCAGATCGACTTCACCGACTGGAACGCGCCCGTCAACGTGACGGCGCCCACCGACGTGCTGGACATCGGCCAGCTGGCCGACCTCGGCGGGGCATCGAGCGGATGACCTGAGGGCATCACCACCCACGCAACGACATTGGAGCTGAGATGAACACCACGATGAGACGCAGGGTCGCCGCGTCGGCGGCAGCCCTGGCGCTGGTCGCGGGCGGCGGCGTGCTGGCCGGCTGCAGCAGCGGGTACGACGCGCAATCGAGCGCGGACACGCCCGCGTCACCCAACGGCATCGAGAAGCTCCCGGCCAAGGAGATCCTCACGAAGAGCGCGGCCGCCATGGCGACCGCCTCGTCGGTGACCGTGTTCGGCCTCACGAAGGAGGACGACAACGGCCCCGAGATGTCCCTCGACCTCACGTTGGGAACGGGCGTCGGCCAGGGCACCATGACGGTCGGCGGGGACCCCTTCATGGAGTTCCGTGAGGTCGACGGGAAGATGTACTGGAAGATCAGCCGCAAGGGCGTCGAGGCGATCCTCGGCCCGGGCGAGGCGAGCAAGGCCATCGGGGACCGATGGGTGGTCGCCCCGGTCGGCACCGGGGACGATGATGTGCCGGGCCCCGGGGACCTCGGCGACAAGGACACCCTGCTGGCGTCGCTGACGCAGGAGGGGATCACGGCCAGCGTGACGGGCACCGGCGAGGTGAAGGGAACCCCCGTGGTGTTCGTCAAGACCAGCGGCAAGGAGGGCACGGCCACGCTGGCCATCCAGACCGTCGGTGAGCCCTACGCCGTCCAGGCGAGGGGCGAGGCCACGGGGAACATTGACTTCAGCGACTGGAACGCCCCGGTGAACGTCACCGCCCCCACCGGTGCGGTGAGCCCCGACGAGCTCATCCCGGAGGACGCCGCCTCGGGCTGATGTCGCGCGTCATCTGATGCGCGCCACTTGATGCGCGTCGTCACGACATGCGAACATATGTTCGCATGATCGTGACGACGCGCATACCGCTGTTCGCCCTCCGCATCGCGGTGCTGGAGGCACGGGTGGCATGGGACGACCCCATCGCGCTCGGCCCGGCACCGGGCGACGCGCAGGTGATCGGCGAATGCACGCCCGCCGCATGGGCGCAGGGCGTGCGCCCGGGACTGCGCGTGGGCGAGGCCATGGCGCGCTGCCCGGGCCTCGACCTGGTGGTGCCGCATCCCGATGCCGTGCGCATGGCCACCGACCGCGTGAGCGCGCGGCTCGAGGACATGGGCGCCGCGGTGCAGCCCATGGACGACGGCATGTGGTCGTTCATGGCCGGTGGCCTGATGCGCCTGCACGGTGGGCTCGACCCGCTCATGCGCCGGGCACGGGCCGCGCTGCCGGTGGGCTGCGATGGCCGCGTGGGCGCCGCTCCCGCCCCGTTCGCCTCGTGCGAGGCCGCGCGGCGCGGCGTGGTGGTGCATGCCGACGAGGTGGCCGGGTTCCTCTCACCCCTCCCCGCATCGCGACTTCCCCTCGCGCCGCGCGCGCGCCGGCTGCTGTCATCGCTCGGGCTCCGCACCATCGGGCAGGTGGCCGCGCTCCCCCATGCGTCGGTTCTCGACGTGCTGGGCAGGGACGGCGAGCAGGCATGGCTGATGGCGCGCGGCGAGGACGAGCCGCGGCTCCGGCCGCGGGTGCCACCCGATCCGCTGGGCGAGCACGTGGAGTTCCCCGACTCGGTCGGCGCGCTGCCCGCGCTCGAGGCGGCCATGCGCATGCTCATCACGCGGGCATGCGATCGCGTGATCGCACGGGGCCGGTCGGCGCGCGCGGTGGTGCTGCGAGCCCGCCTGGAGGATGGTGGATCGTGGACGAGCTCGGTGGCGCTTCGCGAGGCCACGGCCGATGCCGGGCGCATCGGCCTGGCATGCATCCCACGGCTGTCGGGCATCGGGGCGCCGGTGGCCCGCCTGGCCATCGAGGTGGATGCCGGCGGCCCCGCCGATGCCGGCCAAATGACGCTGGTGGCGCGCCCGGACGACGAGCGCCGCCGGCGCGCGGCCGCGGCGCTCGAGCAGGTGCGCGCCGCCGAGGGCGACGCCACGGTGATGAGGCTGGTGGAGATCGAGCCCTGGAGCAGGCTCCCGGAGCGCCGATGGGCACTCGGTCCATACGAGGCCTAGGCGGCCCGGAGCCGGCACGCGTGATCGCCTCGCCCGGGGGTGCTCCGCATGCCGTGATCACCGACGGCAGGCGGAGGCTCGTGGTGGCCGTGCGTGATTCCTGGCGCGTGCAGGACCGCTGGTGGACCGACGACCCCGTGGATCGCGCGTACTTCGACGTGGTCATCGAGCCGGGCCGCGTGGCGCTCATCTACCGCGAGGCGTCGGGCGACTGGTTCATCCATGGCTAGCCCGCCCTACGTGGAGCTGCACGCTCACTCGGCGTTCAGCTTCCTCGACGGCGCGTCGCTGCCCGCGGAGATGGCCGACCGCGCGGCCGATCTCGGACACCCCGCGCTGGCGCTCACCGACCACGACGGCCTGTGCGGATCGCTGGAGTTCGCCCACGCCGCGGCGGCAGCGGGAGTGCGCCCGATAACGGGAGCCGAGCTCACGGTGACGACGGCCCCGATCGGTGACAGTCACCAAAGCTCTCAAAAGCGGCACCTGACCCTCCTCGCCATCGATGCGCGGGGGTACGGCAACCTCTGCCGGCTCATCACCATGGCCCATGCGCACACGCGCGATGCGCCCGACCGGCGGGCGGGTGATCCCCTGCTGCCGCTGGACGCCCTGGCCCTGCACCACGAGGGGCTCGCGTGCCTGTCGGGGTGCGCGCGCCATGGCCTGGTGGCCGCGCCGCTCGCGGCGGGCAGGCGCGCGGAAGCCGAGGCCATGCTCAGGCGGCTGGTGGGCATCTTCGGGCCGGACCGCACATGGGTGGAGATCCAGCGCCCGGGGCTTCGGGGCGACCGCGCGCTGGCCCGCGCGCTGGAGGCGCTGGCCGGCCACGTGGGCGTGCCCGTGGTGGCCACGGGCGATGTGCACGCCCACGCGCCCCGCCGGGCGTTCCTGCAGGACGCCCTGGTGGCAATGCGCCACCGGCTCACACTCGATGCCTCGGAGGAGATGCGGCGGGGCAACCGCCAGGCGGTGCTGGTGCCGCCCGACGAGATGGCACGCCGCCTGCGCGATCACCCCGAGGCCGTGGCGGAGACCCTGCGGCTCGCCGAGATGCTCGAGTTCGACCTCACCCGCGACATGGGCTACCGCTTCCCCGACTTCGCCTCGGGCCACCCGGGCGAGGGGGCCGACGCGGCGCTCGCGCGCATCTGCGCCGACGAGGCCCGGCGGCGCTACCCCGACGGCCCGGAGCGGGCCGAGGCCCTCGACCGCCTCGACGAGGAGCTCGGTCTCATCCGCTACCACGGCCTCTCGGGGTTCTTCCTGCTGCACCGGGACATCCTCGAGATCGCCCGCGAGGTGGCGCTCGAGGTGCGACCCGAGGGGTCAGCGCGCCGTGCCCTTCCACCGGGCCGGGGTCGCGGGTCATCGGTGGGGTCCATCGTCTGCTACCTCACCGGCCTCTCGCACATCGACCCGGTGGCCAGCGGGCTGTTCCTCGGGCGGTTCCTCAACCGCGACATCCGCTCGGTGCCCGACATCGACCTGGACTTCCCCCGCGACGTGCGCGCGCGCCTCATCGAGGAGGTCGTACGGCGCTATGGCAGCGAGCACGCCGCGCTGGTGGCGGCCTTCCCCACCTTCCGCGCCCGCATGGCGATCCGCGAGATCGGCGCGGCCCTGGCCCTTCCCCCGGCCGACATCGAGCGGCTGGCGCGGCTGGCCGACGGCTGGTCGTCGGCCGACGCCGTGGAGGATGAGATACGCCGCATGCCGGGCGGCGACGACCGCCTGCGCTCACGTCGCTGGCGTGCACTGGCCATGCTGGCGAAGGAGGCCGCGGGGCTGCCGCGCCACCTCTCGCAGCACTCGGGCGGGATGATCGTGAGCGCCACGCCCCTGGTGGAGCTGGTGCCCGTGGTGCCCGCGGCATTCGCCGGACGGCAGATCTGCCAGTGGGACAAGGACTCCTGCGCCGACGCCGGCTTCGTGAAGATCGACCTCCTGGGGCTCGGCATGCTCAGCGCGGTGGAGGACTGCCTCGACCTCATCGCCCGGGGCCACGGCGCCGCACCCGACCTCTCGCGCATCGGCTTCGACGACCCCGAGGTGTACGCCGAGATCCAGGACGCCGACACCGTGGGCGTGTTCCAGATCGAGAGCCGCGCCCAGATGCAGAGCCTGCTGCAGACCCGCCCCGAGAACCTCGACGACCTCACCGTGCAGGTGGCGCTCATCCGCCCCGGGCCGGTGAGCGGCGGCGCGGTGCACCCATACGTGCGCCACCGGCGCGCGCGCCGGCGCGACCCATCAGTCCGCCCGCCGTACGACCACCCGCTGCTCGAGCCCGCGCTCGAGGAGACCCTGGGCGTGGTGGTGTTCCAGGAGCAGGT
>SXZC01000186.1 GCA_005788075.1 Actinomycetota bacterium | reverse complement strand
GCTCTGGCTGGTGACGCGCCTCTCCGAGGCGCAGCCGATGCACCCCGACCTGCAGGCGACCTACGACGCCTTCGAGACGCCCCGGGCCGTGCGCGGGGAGATCCGCATCCTCGACGGCAGCGAATCGCGCGCCTACATGGACGCCGTGCGCGAGCGCGCCCTGGCCGTGCTGCGGGCGTCCGACACGTCGCCCGACGGACCGGAGCTCACCGCAGGCGGCTTCGTGTGGGACATGGTGGCCCAGCACGAGGCCCAGCATGACGAGACCCTGCTTCAGACCCTGCAGTTGATGCCCCCGGGGGCCTACTCGCCCTGCGTGGGCGCCCTGCCGCCCGGCGAGGACGGTCCAGGGCGCGCCGACCCGGTGCGCATCGACGGCGGCGCCATCCTGATGGGCGCTCCCGATGGCCGCGGCGCCCTCGACTGCGAGAGGCCCGCGCACGCCACGACCGTCGCCCCGTTCCGCCTCGACCGCAACCCTGTCACCATCGGCCGCCACCTGGAGTTCATCCGCGACGGCGGATACCACGACCGGCGCCTGTGGAGCGATGAGGGCTGGGCGTGGCGCGAGAGCGAGGGCGTGGAGGCACCCCTGCACTGGCATCCCGACGGCGCCGGTGGCTGGACCCGCACGTGGTTCGGGTGCACCGAGGAGGTGGACCCGGCGGAGATCCTGTGCCACATCTCGTTCCACGAGGCCGAGGCCCACGCCCGGTGGGCCGGCGGACGGCTTCCCACCGAGGCCGAGTGGGAGCTCGCCGCCCGGCATGACCCCGCATCGGCCGACGATGCCTGGGCACCCTGGGGCGACGACGCGCATGACGGCCGGGCCAACCTCGGCCAGGTGTCCTTCCGCCCATCCCGCGTCGGCGCATACCCCGCCGGCGTGGCGCCGAGCGGCTGCGCGCACATGCTCGGCGATGTCTGGGAGTGGACGTCCACGGAGTTCGACGCCTACCCGGGCTTCCGCGCCTTCCCCTACCGCGAGTACGCCGAGCCGTTCTTCCGCGGTGGCTACCGCGTGCTGCGGGGCGGGTCGTGGGCCACGCAGTCGGTGGCGGCGCGCACGACGTTCCGCAACTGGGACCTTCCGCAGCGCCGCCAGATCTTCGCCGGCGTCCGCGTGGCCTGGGACGCCGTGTGACCACCCGCGCCAACCCCCCCGGCCGCAGCGCCTCGCGCACCGCGCAGGCCCAGCCGTGGCGCCTCGACTGCCACGTGGCCGCCGGTGACGACGCCGCGTCGGCTGATGAGCTGCGCCGCGGGCTCACCGCGGCCCGGCCGTGGATCCCCGCCCGCTGGTTCTACGACGATGCCGGATGCGAGCTGTTCGTGCGCATCACCGGGCTCGACGAGTACTACCAAACGCGCACCGAGCAGGCGCTGCTCGATGACCACATGGGCGCCCTCGTGCGCGCGTACGGCACCACGGAGCTCGTGGAGATCGGCTCGGGGGCCGCGCGCAAGACGCGGGCGATCCTCGACGCCATGGAGGGCGCGGGAACGCTGCGCCGCTTTATCCCCTTCGACATCAGCCCCGGGGCCATCGCGGCGAGCGCGGCGGACATCGCCGCCGCCTATCCGGGCGTGCGCGTGCACGGCGTGGCCGGCGACTTCTCGCGTCACCTCTCGCGCATCCCGCGCCGACCCGCGGACGGCCGGCGCATGGTGGCGTTCCTCGGCGGCACCATCGGAAACCTCGACCCCCCGAGGCGCCGCACCATGATGCGCCGGCTCGCGCGCCTGCTGCGTCCCGGTGACTGCCTGCTGATGGGCACCGACCTGGCGCACGACCCGGATGTGCTGGTGCGGGCCTATGACGACGCGCAGGGCGTGACCACCGCGTTCAACCGGAACATCATCCGCCACATCAACCATGCCTACGCGGGCGATGCCGATCCGGAGCACTTCGCACACGTGGCGCGCTGGAACGCCCGGGCGTCGCGCATCGAGATGCACCTGCGCGCACGGCGCGATATCGAGTGGAACATCGCGGGCCTCGGCATCGTGGTGCCCATCGAGGCCGGGGCCACGATTCGCACCGAGATCTCGTGCAAGTTCACGCCCGACTCGGCGCGCGCGATGTACGAGGATGCCGGGCTGTCCCTCGCGGCCTGGCACGAGGACCCGCTCGGCCGCTACGCGCTCTCGGTGGCCGCCGCGGGCTGATCCTCCATCTGGCGCAGGATCACCGTGCGGCGCCGCACGGTGATCTCGCCTTGCTCCTGCAGCCGCCCGAGCGCCACGGTGATCGACTCGCGGGCAGCGCCGATCATGTCGCCCAGCTCCTGATGGGTGACCCTGAGGTCGAGCCTCACCCCGTCGGGCGTCACCTTGCCCCACCGCTCCGCGAGCTGCCGCAGCTTGAGGATGAGCCGGCGCTCGAGGCGCGGTTCGAGCGCGATCGCCGCCGAGAGCTCGCGGTCGGCCACGGCGAATGCAAGCGCCCGGATGATCCACGCGGCAAGGGCGGAGTCGCTGCACAGCACGTCGTCGAGTGACTGCGTGAGCACCAGAAGCTCGGCATCGGTGGCAGCGCGCACCCGCGCGCCCGGGGCGCCGGGCCAGCCACCCCCGGTGAGCGCCATGGCGTCGCCCTCCTGCAGCAGTGCGATCGTGCGGGTGCGACCGGCCTCGGCATCCACCACCACGGCAAGCCGGCCAGCCGACACGAACCCGATCGGCCCATGGATGCCCACCTCGCTCAGCTCATCACCCGCAAGAACCTGGATGGGCGTGCAGATCGCCGCGAGGCGCGCGTAGATGTCGTCGGTGAAGCCCGGCTCGTTCATGCGCCCTCCACCAGCATGGCCGCGCGATCCTCCCACTCGGCCATGGCGTATGAGAGATCCTCCTGCAGCGCGCGATGGCGCTCGCCGAGCCGTGTCACGGCCTCCACGTCGCCCGCGGCGCCCGCCTCGGCAACCTCGGCCTCAACGACGGCGATCTCAGCCTCGATGCCCGCGATGCGCGCCTCGATCTTGCTCACCTCGCGCGCGAGCCGACCGTTCGAGCGACGCGGCGCATCGGCGGCCCCGCCACTGCTGTCGTCCCCGCGCACGCCCTTCGGAGCCTTCGTCCGCGCGGCTTTCCCCGCTGGTGGAGCGCCCACGCCATTCCGCGCCCGACCCGACGCTCCGCCGCCCCCGGTGCCCGATCCGGATCCCGAGGCATCATCCCCGCCGCCATCCTGGCGCGCGGCCAGCAGGTCGCCGTATCCACCCGCGCGCATGAGGGCGGTCCCCTCCTCGAGCGACAGCGTGTGCGTGGCCACCGCATCGATGAGCGCCCGATCGTGCGAGACGAGGATCACCGTGCCGTCGTAGGCGAGCAGGGCGTCCTCAAGCGCCTCGCGGCTCTCGACGTCGAGGTGGTTCGTGGGCTCGTCGAGCACGAGCAGGTTGCCGCCCTCCGCGACGAGCTCCACGAGCCCGAGGCGGCGGCGCTCGCCGCCCGAGAGGTCCTCCACCAGCCGGTCGGCCATCTCGCCGCTGAAGAGGAACCTGCCGAGCAGGGTGCGGGCCTCGGTCTCGGTGAGGGACGTCCCGGTCTTGACGGTCTCAGCGAGGCTCTTTCGGCCGTCATATTCGCGGGCGTGCTGGGTGAAGTAGGAGGGCAGCACCTTGTGCCCCATGCTCACGCGCCCGGCGGCCGCGTCGCGGCGCCCAAGGAGCGTCTCGACGGTGGTGGTCTTGCCGGCGCCGTTCGGACCCACCACCGCCACGCGCTGGCCGCGCTCGATCGTGAAGCCGGCGCCGTCCACCAGCGAGCGCCCCGCCACCTCCACGCCAAGGCCATCGGCCTCGAGCACCACGCGCCCCGGTCGCTCGGTCTTGGGGAACCCGAACGACAGCGACTTGTCGCGGCTGGGCGCCGCGATGGGCTCGAGTCGCTCCAGCTTGCGGGCGCGCGACTTGGCCTGCTTGGCCTTCGTCCCCGCGCGCCAGCGCGTGACGAACCTCTCGAGGCGCTCCATCTCCTCGCGCCGGCGCTCGGCCATCACGGCCTGCTGGGCGTCCTCCTCAGCCCGCGCCCGCCGGAATGCGGAGTACCCCATGGGCCAGTGCTTGGCGCGACCGTTGGAGATCTCGAGCACCGAGGTGGCCGTCGACTCCAGGAACCACCGGTCATGCGACACGATCACCACCGCGGCGCCGATGTCCTTGACGATGCCCTCGAGCCACTCCATGGCCTCGAGGTCGAGGTGGTTCGTGGGCTCATCGAGCAGCAGCACCTGCGGACGCCCGGCGAGCGCCCGTGCCAGCGAGGCACGCGTGAGCTCGCCCCCGGACAGGCTGGCCAGCGGGCGGTCGAGGTGGTCATCACGCAACCCGAGGCCCCGCGTGACGCGCTCCACCCACGCGCGCCAGTGGTAGCCGCCCGCCGCCTCGAGATCGGACTGCGCGCGGTCGTATTCGGCCATCGTCGTGGCACCGTGATCGCCATCGGCCATGCGGGCCTCCAGGGCCGCCATGCGCTCCTCGGCATCCCGCGCATGGGACAGCCCCTGCTCCACGTATTCGCGCACCGTCCCGGCCGCCTGGGCGTCCGGGCGCTGGTCGTGCAAGGCCACGCGCTCGCCGCGCGGGATGGACACCGACCCGGAGTCGGCCTCCTCGAGCCCCGCGAGGATCCTCAGCAGCGTGGTCTTGCCCGCGCCGTTCCTCCCCGCCACTGCCAGGCGGTCACCGGGACCAATCCTGAACGACACATTGGCGAAGAGCGTGCGCGGGCCAAACGACTTGGTCAGCCCGGTTACCTGCACTGCGCCTAATGTTAGGTGTTGTGAGCGATCGGACGAACATCCTCGTCACGCCCGACGAGGTCTCCGGCCTCGCGGAGCGCGTTCGCGCCCACGGGCGCATGGCCCTCGACGTGGAGTTCCTCTGGGAGCGCACGTACGCGCCCATTCCCTGCCTCGCGCAGGTGGCCACCCCGGACGAGATCGCGCTCATCGATCCGATCGAGGGCGGCGCGCTCGACGACGTCGCCGCCCTGCTCGCCGACCCGGCGGTCGAGGTGGTGATGCACGCGCCGAGCGCCGACCTCACGCTCTTCGCGCTCGGGTTCGACGTGCGGCCATCCAACCTGCTCGACACCCAGCTGGTGGCCGGGTTCGTGGGCCTCGGGGCCGGTCAGAGCCTGGGGGCGCTGCTCCAGCGCGTGCTCGACGTGCGCGTGCCCAAGACCGAGGGCTACTCCGACTGGTCGCGGCGGCCGCTGACGAAGGCGCAATTGGAGTACGCCGCCACGGACGTGGCCCACCTCTTCCCCATGGTGGACGAGCTGATGCGCCGCGCCGCCGAGCTGGGACGCACGGAGTGGGTGCTCGAGGAGCACGAGCGCCGCTACGGACCGGGCGCGCGAGTGGCGCCCGACCCGTTCGAGGCCTGGCGCAAGGTGAAGGGCCAGGGCCGCCTGCAGCCGGCCGAGCGCGCAGTGCTGCGCCGGGCCGCGGCCTGGCGTGAGACGGAGGCCCGCCGCCGCGACCGCCCCGTGGGCTGGCTTTTGCCCGATCGCACGCTCCTCGAGATCGCCCGGCGGCGACCGAAGAGCCCCGGCGCGCTGCTGGACGAGCGTGGTGTGCCATCCGCCATGCGCGAGCGCGAGGCCCAGGGGCTCATCGCCGCCATGGACGAGGCGGCGAGTGACCCGCCGATCGCGCTGGGACCTCCGCCGCCCGCGAAGGTGCAGGCGCGCCTCGACACGCTCACCCCGCTCGCGCAGATCCTGCTCACGGCCCGCTCGGCGGCCGTGGAGCTGGCGCCCACCCTCGTGGCCACGCGAGACGACGTCGACGGCTTCCTCGCCGCGGTGCTGATGGACGAGCAACTCGAGGGGCTCCCGCTGGGGCGCGGCTGGCGACGTCAGGTCGCGGGCGACGCCCTCATCGATCTCGCGGCGGGCCGCCTGGGCCTCGCGCCGCTTGCCGGCCCGCCCTACCTGGCCGAGATCCAGCTACCCGGCCACTAGCAACCGGGTCCGGAAATGCCTCGGGGGGCGCCTGCGCCTGGGACGGAGCCCTGTCCCGGCGCGCGACGCCCCCCGGACCCTCAGGAGGCCTAGGCCGCGCTAGGGAGCTCGTGCTCCCCCGCCGACCCGCAGCACTCCCCATCGTGGGAGCAACCCGGCACGGAGCACGGCTCGTCGAGCCTCCACTCCAGCCGGTCGAGGAGGGCGGCGACACGATCCATGTCGACCACCTCCCCGCTCCTCATGTCGATGACGGTGCCCATGATCTCCTCCTGTACTGGTGTTGGAACCCACCTCATCTGCGGGGAATCCAACTCCCGGCCCTGCGACGGCCGTGTGGAGGTGCTGTTAGGGCTCGGTGAAGCCGCGTGGCTCCACCAGCGGGGCCAGGTCGGCCATCGCCGTGACGAGCGCCACGCGAGCCGGCGACGGGGCCTCGGCCGCGAGCGGGAGCACCTGCCACTGCGTGCGGTGAAGGTAGGTGCCCGCCCAGCGCCGGTGGCGATCGCCGGTGCGCATGACGAGGGCCTGGATGCTGCGGAGGTTGTCCGAACGATCTGCGATCTTGAGGAGGTGCGCATCAGGCGGCCCCTGCTCCAGAAGCCGACGGTAGTAATCGCGCACGGCATCCCCCGCCACCCGCGCGTCGGGCGCCGTGAGCCACACCACGAGATCCTCAGTGCGGGCACCGAATGCGCCGCGGATCTCCTCGGGCGTGGTGATGGTGTCCTCCACCACGTCGTGCAGCAGCGCCGCGGCGAGCACGTCGCGATCGGTCACTCCCCAGCGCATGAGGCCCATGGCCACCCGCACCGGGTGGAGCCAGTAGGGCGTCTCGCTGCCGCGGCGGGTCTGGCCCACGTGCCGCTCGCGCTCGAACGCGTCCGCGCGCAGCAGCATGGCCCGGTCGTCGGCGGGCAACGTGGCGAGCGCCCTCTCCCAGGCGTCCTCGACGTCGTCGCCCGCGTCGAAGTGCTCCGGCCATGCGAGGTGACGTGGCGCGATGGGTGCCAGCGCCTCGCTCGATTCTCCAACGGTCGGGGGTTCGAGAGGGCCGGTCGACATGGGATCTAGGGTAGCGCGCGCCAACGGCGCCACGGCGGCCACGCGTCGCCTCGCCGTGGTCGATCTTGGATCAAACACCTTCCGGCTCGTGGTGTTCGAGTACCGGCCCGGTGGCCCCTTCCGCCTCGTGGATGAGGTGCGCGAGGTGGTGCGCCTTACCGAGGGTACCCCGCCGGGGGATCCCATCGCGCCGGACGCCGTGGAGCGCGCTGCGAGGGTGGCGCGGCTGTTCGCCGGCTTCTGCGGGGGGTCTGAGATCGACGAGGTGCGCGCCGTGGCCACGAGCGCCATCCGCGATGCCCCTAACGGCGACGAGGTGCTCCAGGCCATCATCGACGCGGGGCTCCCGGCCCGGGTGGTCTCCGGCCAGGAGGAAGCGCGCTACGGGTACATCGGGGCGGTCAACGGCACCACCCTCACCGATGGGCTGGTGGCCGAGCTCGGCGGCGGCAGCATCCAGGTGGGCCTGGTCGAGGATCGCCTGCTCACCCGATCGGTGAGCCACCCCCTCGGCGCGGTGCGCATGACCGACGCCTTCATGTCGGGCGACGTGCAGACGAAGGAGGACGTCCGGGCCCTCAAGCGCCACGCGCTCGACGTATTCCATCTCGAGCCGTGGATCGCGGGGGCGAATCGCCTCGTGGCGATGGGCGGCGCCGTGCGCACGCTCGCCGCGATGGCGCAGAAGGCCGAGGCGTACCCGCTTGGCGAGGTGCACGGCTTCCTCCTGGGCCGGGATGCCCTTCGCGAGCTGATCGATCAGATGACCGCTCTCCCGCGCCGCGAGCGCAAGCGCATCCCCGGCCTGAAGGCTGATCGCGCCGACATCATGCTGGCGGGGGCCGTGGTGATGGACGCCCTCATGCAGGCGGCCGAGGTGGACCGCGTGGAGGTATGCGCGGAGGGGCTGCGATGGGGCGTGTTCTGGGAGGACTACCTGGCGCCCGCCGATCCCCCGCTCGTGGACGACGTGCGCGCCACGAGCGTGCGCGACCTCGCGGAGGTGTACGGCTACGACCGCCCCCACTGCGAGCAGGTGGCCCGCCTGGCGCTCGAGATCTTCGATGGGCTCGCGCGCCTCGGAGTGCATGACGGCGACCCACGCGAGCGCGAGTGGCTCTGGGCCGGCGCGATGCTGCACGACGTCGGCACGCTCGTGGACTACAACGACCACCACAAGCACGGGCACTACCTGGTGCTGAACGCGGGGCTCCCGGGGTTCCGCCACCGCGAGCTGGTGATCATCGCCCAGTTGGTGCGTGGCCACCGCAAGTCGCTCCAGTCACCGGGTGCCCTCGGCGCCCTGCTGAAGAGCCGGGACGAGGAGCGCATCCTCCGGCTTGCAGCCTTCCTGCGCATCGCCGAGCAGCTCGAGGTGGGACGCGCTCGGGCGATCACGGGCATCGACTGCGCGATCTCGGGAGATCAGGTGACCCTGTGGCTCAAGGCGCACGGCGACGTGGACGTGGCCATGTGGTCGGCCCGGCAGGAGGCCGAGGTGTTCAAGAAGGCCACGGGCCGGCGCCTGGCCGTGGAGCGCGGCTAGCGACCGGCGGGCTACCCGCCCGCGATCTTCACCCGGAACCGCGTGCCCAGGTGGGCCGCCACCTTGTCCCGGTGGTCGCCCTGCACCTCCACCACGCCGTCCTTCACGGCCCCGCCAGATCCGCACAGGCGCTTGAGCTCGCTGGCGGTCGATGCGAGATCGGCGGGCGGAAGGCCCGTCACGAGCGTGACCGTCTTGCCCTTGCGGCCGGCCTTCGTGCGCGACACGCGAACGATGCCGTCGGGGCTGCCCGGGGAGTGCGCGCCCTGCGTCCCGCCACCCGGCGCCGCCGCGTCCCCGTCGATGCGCCCCGACTCGCTCGAATAGACCGCGCGGGCGTTGCCGCCGATGTCCCGTCGAATGCGTCCCATTGCGGGGGCGATGGTACCGTCGAACGCCAATGGCGCACGACCTCCACATGCACACGAACCGGTCGGATGGCTCCCATGATCCGGTCGATCTCGTGGAGTACGCGGCGGAGCGCGGCGTGGACGTGCTGGCGATCACCGACCACGACACCATGGCCGGGGTCGCCGAGGCAACGGCCGCAGGGCGCGCCATCGGGGTCACCGTGGTCCCCGGCATCGAGCTGTCGATCAAGGTGCCCCACGGCAGCATGCACCTGCTCGGGTACTTCCCCGACGAGGCCCCGGAGCCCCTGTCGGGCCTCATCGCGGGCTTCGGTGACAAGCGCATCGAGCGGGCCCGCGAGATGGTGGACCGGCTCAACGAGATGGGCGTGCCGCTCGATTGGCAGGACGTGCTCGATGGCGCCGCCGGGGCTCCGCTCGGGCGCCCGCACATCGCCGAGGCGCTGATGCGCGCTGGCCACGTGACCGAGCGCAAGGAGGCCTTCGACCTCTACCTCGGCGACGGCAGGCCCGCCTACGTGGGATCTGACGGGCTCGACGTCGAGGAGGGCATCACTCTGGTGCGCGAGTCCGGTGGGGCGCCGGTGCTGGCGCACCCCTACACGCTCAGGCTCGACGACGCGCACCTCGACCCCTTCGTGGGCCGCCTCGCCCGGGCGGGCCTCGCCGGAATCGAGGTGCATCGACCCGAGTACTCGCCCGACCAGTACGCCACCTACGGGGCGCTGGCGCGCAAGTACGGGCTCATCGCATCCGGAGGGTCCGACTACCACCGCCCCTCGAGCCCGCACCACCCCGGCGCCACGGGCGATCCGCCCCTTCCGGAGGAGACGGTCGACCGCCTGCTCGCGGCGGCGCTGGGCTAACGTCAGCGCCATGACGACGACCGATTCCGCACCACGCGCCGAGGGCGTCCGCTGGGACCTCTCCCCCCTCTGCGCATCCGC
>SXZC01000185.1 GCA_005788075.1 Actinomycetota bacterium | reverse complement strand
TTCCTGTCGCAGCCGTTCCACGTGGCCGAGGCCTTCACGGGCACCCCGGGTGCCTACGTGACGCTCCGCGACACCGTGCGCGGCTTCAAGGAGATCATCGAGGGCAAGCACGACGACCTTCCCGAGGGCGCCTTCCTGCTGGTCGGCACCATCGAGGACGCCGTCGCCAAGGGCGCCGAGATGGCCAA
Organism: Actinomycetota bacterium; assembly: GCA_005788075.1. Lineage (GTDB taxonomy): Bacteria > Actinomycetota > Thermoleophilia > Miltoncostaeales > Miltoncostaeaceae > SYFI01. The sequence continues at coordinate 10,080 of SXZC01000185.1, read as the reverse complement.
GGCCGCCGCGTGAGCACGGCCACTCCCGAGAAGAAGCGCCTCGGGGTGCAGATCCTCACGCCCGAGGGCGTGGTGCACCGGGGCGTGGCCGCGATGGTCATCGCCCCGAGCGTGGGTGGCGAGGTGGGCATCCTGCCCCGCCACGTGCCGCTCATCGCCGCGCTCCAGCCGGGGCGCACGCGCGTGAAGATGCTCGACGACACCGAGGTGGTCATGGCCACGACGGAGGGGTACATCGCCGTCGAGGAGGACCAGGTGCTGATCATGGTGGAGCAGGCCGAGCTGGCCGGCGACATCGATCGTGGTCGCGCCGAGCTCGCCCTCAGCAGCGCCCAGGAGGCCCTCGCGGCCGCGGGCGATGACACCGTGGCCCAGGAGGCCGCAAAGGCCGCGATCCGTCGCGCCGAGAACCGTCTCAAGGTGGTCGACAAGGCCGCCTCCTAGTCCGGAGGAATTCATTGGCAAGTCCCGTCCGCGTCGTCGTCACCGGTGCCGCCGGCCAGATCGGCTACGCGCTTCTCTTCCGCATCGCCAGCGGCCAGCTGCTGGGCCCTGACACCCCCGTCGAGCTGCGCATGCTGGAGATCCCGCAGGCCCGCGGCGCCCTCGATGGCGTCGGCATGGAGCTCGACGACTGCGCGTTCCCGCTGCTGTCCGGCTGGATGGGCACCGACGATCCCAACGAGGCCTTCGACGGCGCGAACGTCTGCATGCTCGTGGGCGCCCGCCCGCGCACGAAGGGCATGGAGCGCGGTGACCTGCTCGAGGCCAACGGCGCCATCTTCACCGTGCAGGGCAAGGCCATCAACGACCGCGCCGCCGACGACGTGCGCGTGCTCGTGGTGGGCAACCCCGCGAACACCAACGCCCTCATCGCCATGCACAGCGCGCCGGATGTCCCGGCCGACCGCTTCACCGCGATGATGCGCCTCGACCACAACCGCGCGATGACGCAGGTGGCCCAGACGACCGGCGTGCAGGTGGCCGAGGTCACCAACATGACCATCTGGGGCAACCACTCGGCCACTCAGTACCCCGACGTGGTGCACGCCAAGGTGAGCGGGAAGAGCGCCTGGGATGCCATCTCGGATGAGGCCTGGGTGGCCGACACCTTCATCCCCACGGTCCAGACGCGTGGCGCGGCCATCATCGAGGCCCGCGGCGGCTCGTCGGTGGCCTCGGCGGCCAACGCCGCCATCGACCACATGCGCGACTGGGTGCTGGGCACCCCGGCGGGCGACTGGGTGTCGATGGGTGTGCCCTCGAAGGGCGAGTACGGCACCCCCGAGGGCCTGATCGTGGGGCTCCCGTGCACCTGCTCCGGCGGCGAGTGGAGCGTGGTGGAGGGCATCGACATCGATGACTTCAGCAAGCCCCGCATCGAGCGCTCGGTGGCCGAGCTCGAGGAGGAGCGGCAGGCTGTTAAGGATCTGGGACTGATCTAGCCCGGAGCCGTTTACCCGCCATCCCGGCAGGTAGGATTCGCATTGCGTGGGGGGTCCGAAAGGGCCCCCCATCGCGTTTCTCCCCCCGGCGCCCTCGGATACGGTTTCCCGATGCCCGGTGGCCTCGGAATACCCGCGGTTCTCACCATGCCCGCCTTCCGCCGGGTGTGGATCGGCAGCGTGCTCTCGAACGGCGGCACGTGGTTCCAGGCCGTGGCCGCGGGGTGGCTCGTGCTGCAGCTCACGGGCAGCGCCACCATGGTCGGCCTGCTGGCCCTGGCCTACCGCGCCCCCGCGTTCGTGCTCTCCACCTGGGGCGGCAAGCTGGCCGATCGCCACGACTGGCGACGCATCGGCCTCATCACGTTCACCATCGAGGCCGCAGGCGCGCTGGCGCTGGCCGGCCTGGCGTTCGTCGGCCACCTGTCGGTGGCGGCCATCTTCATCGCCACGTTCGTGATGGGCGCGGCGTTCGCCATCGGCCTGCCATCGGTGCTCGCACTGGTGCCCGCCCTGGTGCCCACCGCCCGGCTGCAGGAGGCGGTGGCCCTGAATGCCGCGGGCATCAACGTGGCGCGCGCGGTGGGGCCGATCCTCGGCGGGGTGATGCTCGCCTTCGCGGGCGCCGGCTGGTGCTTCCTCGTCAACTCGCTGTCGTTCATCGCCCTGGTGGTGGCGCTGGCGCTCTCGCCCCATGTGGCGCAGGGCAGCAAGGTGCCCGCTGCGCTGGGGGCGGCCCTGCGGTACGTCGCGGGCGACCGCGCGGCCCGGAGGCTGCTGGCCGGAATGTTCCTGTTCATGCTGTTCGCGGGGCCCATCCAGGAGCTCGCGCCGGTGGTGGCGCGGCGGCTGGGCGGGGGTCCCGTGGCGCTCGGGGTGATCCTCGGTGGCATGGGGGCGGGGGCGCTGCTGGGCGCCTGGCTGCTGCAGACGCTCTCGGGCCGCGGCCTTCCCCGGCACCTCGCGCTGCCCATCGCCACATTGGCCTTCGGTGGGTCGCTCGCCGTGGTGGCCGCATCGCCGTTCCTGTGGCTCACGGTCATCGGCATGCTCGCCGCCGGTGCGTTCTGGATCTGGATCCTCACGCTCACCAACACGGCGATCCAGCTGTCGTCGCCCTCCGAGCTGCTCGGGCGCATGCTCGGCTTCTACCAGCTGTCGGTGATCACCCCGATCGCCCTGGGGTCAGTGGCCTTCGGCGCGATGGCCGGAGCCATCGGCATCGGGTGGAGCCTCGGCATCGCCGCGCTGTGCCTGCTCGCGTGGGGGACGTGGACGATCACGCACCCGGTCACCGAGATCGATCGCGACATCCGCTCGATCCGCTCCTAGGCGCCGAAGGGCGCCCCGTGCGGGTCAGCGCCGCGCGCGCAGGAAGCCCGTGATGCGGTCCCATGCGGTCGGCGGCGTGCGGTCGTCCACGGCGAGCGAGTGGTCTGCGCCCCTGATGACCAGGCGCTGCACGGGCAGCCTGGCCTCGCGCCGCGTGGACACCAGCTGGCCGGCATCGGAGAAGGGCACGGTCTCGTCGCGCGTGCCATGCACCACCAGCAGCGGCGCGGGAAGGCGCGCGGCATCGCGGCGCGGGTCGCGGGTGAGGGTCTCGCGCGCGGCGCGCTCGCCGCCCACCGACACGATCACCCGGCGTATGCCTGCGCCGATCCTGCCGAGCGGTCGCGCGGGGGCCGCCATGGTGACCACCTGGTCGGCGGACGCGTCGCGTCCCGCCCGCAGCGCGATATCGCCGCCCTGGCTGTGGCCGAGGGCGCCCGTGCGGGCCGGGTCGGCGTCGGCACGCGTGGAGAGCCAGCGCAGGGCCGCGGTGGCGTCGGCGGTCAGCGCCGGAAGGTCGAGCCAGGCGAGGGCCGGGCCGGGCGACTCCCCGATGCCGCGCTTGTCGTATCGCAGGGTCATCACCCCGCGCCGCGCCAGCTCGCGGGCCCACGAGGCGTAGAGGCCGCCGGGCGGGCCCCCGATGATCGCCCCGTCGCGCGTGCCCGGGCCGAAGCCGCCCACGATGACCACGGCCGGATGAGGACCGGGGCCGTCGGGCACGGTGAGGGTGCCCGCGAGGGAGTCCCCGTTGCCCCCGGGCAGCGTGACATCGCGCTGCGTGGCGGCCATCGCGCCGCCGGGCACCAGCAGCAGGAGCAGGGTCACCGGTATTGCCCGCATCCAGCGACGATATCGCGTCCCGGGGCGGAACCCGGGAGTGCGGTCACGCCCGGGTCGTTGGCTATGCTGGATCCGTGGATGAAGTCCGTCTTGCGGAGCGGCTCATCGCCCATGACACCTCCGATCCGGCGGGCCTCGCGGTGGCGATGGACTTCGCGGCCGGGTGGCTCGAGGGTCGGGGCGCCGACCTGACCCGTCACGACCTCGGCGACCGCGAGGCCCTCATCGCCAGCGCGGGCGCGGGCCCCGTGCGCATCATCTTCCACGGGCACATCGACGTGGTGCCCGGGCACCCCCAGCAGTTCGCGCCCCGCATCGAGGGAGACCGCCTGATCGGGCGCGGCGCCTACGACATGAAGGCGGCCCTCGCGGCGATGATGATCGCCACGTCCGACCTGGCCGCGGCCCCGCCCGAGGGCGTTCAGGTTGACCTGGTGATCGTGCCCGACGAGGAGCGCGCCCAGCCGGGGGCGAATGCCACCGAGATGCTCGTGGACAACGGCCTTCGCGCCGACCTCGTGGTGTGCGGCGAGCCCACCGACATGCAGGTGGGCGTGCAGGCGAAGGGCGTGATGATCCTCGCCGTCGAGGTGGAGGGGCGCGCCGCCCACGGATCCACCCCATGGCTCGGCGACAACGCGATCCTGCGCGCCCTCGAGGTGTACCGCCGGCTGGAGTCGCTTCCCTTCACCCGGGCCTCCACGCCGCTGTTCCCGAGGCCGTCGGTGAACCTCGGGCGCATCTCGGGCGGTGACGCCGTGAACAAGGTGCCCGACCTCTGCCGCATGGATGTCGACGTGCGCTACCTGCCCGGGCAGGACCCCGATGAGATCCTGCGGCAGGCCGCCGAGGTGGGGGCGTCGTCGATCGAGGTGGCCATCGCCCGCCCGCCCGCGGACACCGATCCCGAGCACCCCCTGGTGGTGGCACTGGTGGAGTCGGCGTCCGCGCATCACGAGTCGTCCACCTCGGTGGGGCGCGACGGGGCGTCGGACGGCGTGTCGTTCCTGCAGGCGGGCGTGCCCGCCGTGGAGTTCGGGCCGCTCGGCGCGGGGCATCACGGCCCCGACGAGTACGTGGACATCCCGAGCCTGCTGTCGTACCGGCGCGCGCTGGCCGACTTCGCCGCGCGGGCCGGCACGCTCGCGCCGCAGGTCACCGCCGCACGTGATGAGGACGCCCGCGCGTGAGCGACGAGCCCCAGCGCCCCGACGAGGTGGATGTGGACGAGGCCGAGCGCCCCGCCCGCTGGTTCCGCGTGCCGCGCAAGCGGCGCAGGTGGCCGTGGGTGTTCATGTGGGCGGCCCTGCTCGTGGTGGGCGCCAGCGCCGGCCTGGCCGTGGCCAGCTACCAGCTGCTCGGCACCACGCTCGAGAAGGCGAGCCCCGACACCAAGCTCGTGCAGGATGCCCAGGCGCAGGTGGATCCCGACGTGCCGGGCGAGCCCGTGAACATCCTGCTCATCGGTTCCGACAAGCGCGCCGGCGCCGAGGGCGCCGGCGACCCCGGCCGCTCCGACTCGCTCATCCTGCTGCGCATGGACGGCGACCGCGGGTTCATCTCGATGCTGTCCTTCCCGCGCGACCTCTACGTGGACATCCCCGGCGCCGGTATGGACAAGATCAACTCGGCGTTCTCGCGCGGCGGCCCGGCGAAGACCATCGAGACCATCAAGAAGCTCACCGGCGAGCCCATCAACTACTTCGTGAACATCGACTTCGAGGGGTTCGTGAAGCTGGTCGACCAGGTGGGTGGCGTGTACCTCGACGTCGACCGCGCGTACTTCAACAAGAACGTCGAGGGTGATGGCAAGGAGGACTACGAGGAGATCGACCTGAAGCCCGGCTACCAGCGCCTGAACGGCAAGGACGCCCTCGACTACGTGCGCTACCGCCACACCGACTCCGACTTCGCGCGCATCGCCCGCCAGCAGGCGTTCCTGTCGGAGCTCAAGCGGCAGACCAACCGCTTCGGCAACCTGCCGGAGATCCCGGCCTACGCCAGCATCTTCGCCGACAACATCACCACCAACGTGCGGTCGGTGCCGCGCCTGCTGGGCATCCTCCAGCAGGCCATGACCACCGACAAGGACCGCATCGCGCGCAACAGCGTCTCGGGCAACCCGAACATGCGCGGCGGCGCGGCCGTGGTGGACACCACGCAGGGCGAGATCGACGCCAAGGTGGATGCCTGGCTCAACCCCGAGTTCGAGCAGGGTGCCGCCGCCGCCGTGGTGAGCCCGAACAACGTGCAGGTGGAGGTGCTCAACGGCAACGGGCGCCTGCTCGACGCCGAGACGGCCACCGACCAGCTGCGCGCGAAGGGCTACGACGCCATCTCCGGCGGCAACGCCGACTCCTTCGGCAAGCCCGAGACCGTGGTGGCGTACGCCGAGGGCAAGCGCGAGGCCGCCAAGAACGTCGCGGCGCTCTTCGGAACCGACACCGTGCTGTCGGCGCTTCCCCGTTCGCAGACGCCCGACGGCCTCGACGTGCGCGTGACCGTGGGCGAGTCGTACGACGGCGAGCTGGTGCAGAAGAAGAAGGCCAAGAGGCAGCCCAAGCCCACGGCCGACGTGGTGGACACCACGTCGCTGGTGCCGCTGTCCAAGCGCATCCAGAAGGCCACGGGCCTGAAGATCATGGTGCCCACTCGCGTGCCCTCGGGCTCGGAGCTCAAGATCGTGCGCGCCTACCGCGTGAACACCGGGGGAGAGGGCCCGCAGGCGCTCAAGATGGTGTTCCGCATCCCGCAGGGCACCTACTGGGGCTACCAGGTGCTCGACTGGGCCGACCCGCCGCTGCTCGAGGGGCGCACGGGCGTGGTGAAGAGCGGCGGTCGCGAATACTCCACCTTCTACGATGGCAAGAACCTCATGCGCCTCGCATGGCAGAAGGACGGCGTGACCTACTGGATCTCCAACACCCTTGACTACGCGCTCTCGGACGAGACGATGTACGCCATCGCCAAGTCGGCGCGGCCGATCGACCGCGTGACGCTGCGCCCGGGGGCGAAGCCGGTGGAGATCCCCATCGAGCAGGACGCCTACACGCCCTGATGCCCCAGCGAATCGGAGTGATCGGGGCCGGTTACGTCGGCCTGGTGACGGGAGCCTGCCTCGCGTCGATGGGCCACCAGGTGACCCTGCGCGACATCGACGAGGCCAAGGTGCGCATGATCGGGGACGGCGAGCCGCCGATCCACGAGGACGGCCTCAAGCAGCTCATGCACGAGTGCCGCGACCGGCTTCGCGCCACCCTCGACCTGGCCGAGATGCTCGAGGCATCAGAGATCGTGTTCATCGCCGTGGACACCCCGCCCACCCACTCGGGCGACGCCGACCTGTCGCGCGTGATGACCGTGCTCGACGAGCTCGAGCAGATCGGTGCCACGGGCGAGCACGTGCTGGTGATGAAGAGCACCGTGCCGGTGGGCACCGGCGAGAGGGTGCGCGCCGAGCTCGACAAGCGCGGGCTCGAGTCGATCGGCTACTGCTCCAACCCGGAGTTCCTCAAGGAAGGGGTGGCGATCGCCGACTTCCTCAGCCCCGACCGGGTGGTGATCGGCGACTTCCGCGCCGCCGACGGCGACAAGGTGGCGGCGCTGTACGAGCCGCTTGGCGCGCCGATCCTTCGCACCTCGGTGCCCACCGCCGAGATGATCAAGTACGCGTCCAACGCCTTCCTGGCCACGAAGATCTCGTTCATCAACGAGATCGCCAACGTGTGCGAGGAGGTCGGCGCCGATGTGATCGAGGTGGCCGAGGGCATGGGCCTCGACGCGCGCATCGGGCCGAAGTTCCTCTCAGCCGGGGTGGGCTTCGGTGGCAGCTGCTTCCCCAAGGACGTCAGCGCGCTGAAGCAGCTGGCCGGCAACAGCGGGTACCACTTCCAGCTGCTCACCTCGGTCATCGAGGTGAACGAGCTTCAGAAGCGCCGCGTGGTGGGCAAGCTCAAGCGGCACCTGGGCGACCTCGAGGGCAAGGAGATCGCCCTGCTCGGGCTGGCCTTCAAGCCGGGCACCGATGACATGCGCGAGGCATCGAGCGTGGTGCTGGCCGCGCGCCTGCTGGCCGAGGCCGCGAGCGTGCGCGCCTACGACCCGGTGGCACTCGAGGCCGCGCGGCACACCGTGCGCGGCGTGGAGTTCTTCGACGACCCCTGGGCGTGCGTCACCGGCGCCGATGCCGTGGTGCTGGTGACCGAGTGGCCCGAGATCATCGGGCTCGACTGGCCGAAGGTGGCGCAGGTGATGCGCGGCGACGTGCTGGTGGATGGCCGGAACGCGCTCGACCCCGCGGACGCCGTGGCCGCAGGATTCGCCTACGAGGGCATCGGGCGGGTCGCCCCGTCATGACCCGCGATGCGGGCGTGAGCCAGGCCGTCATCCTGGTGGGCGGACAGGGCACGCGCATGCGCCCCCTCACCGACACGCTGCCCAAGCCGATGCTGTCGCTGATGGGGCTGCCCTTCGTGGAGCGGCAGGTGGACCACCTGCAGCGGGCCGGCGTGAGGCGCATCGTGTTCTCGTGCGGCTACCGCCCGCGCGAGATCGAGGAGTACTTCGGCGACGGCACGTCGCGCGGCCTCGAGATGGGGTACGTGGTCGATCCGGAGCCGCTCGGCACCGCCGGCGCGATCGCCAACGCCGAGGACCTCCTCGACGACGCGGACGTGTTCGTGCTGAACGGGGACATCCTCACCGACCTCGACCTCGCCGCGCTGGCCGACCACCACCGCGGCCTCGGCGCCGAGGCCACCATCGCCCTCACCCCCGTGGACGACCCCAGCGCGTTCGGCCTGGTGCGCACCGACGCCGACGGCCGGGTGACCGAGTTCGTGGAGAAGCCGGGCGCCGACGAGCTCATCCCCGGCGAGCCCTACCGCATCAATGCCGGCACGTATGTGCTCACCCCGGGCGCCCGGGCGGCGATCCCGCGCGGCGAGCAGGTGTCCATCGAGCGCGACACCTTCCCGCTGCTGGCGGCGCGCGGCGGCGTGGGTGCGCTGGCATCCGACTGCTACTGGCGCGACATCGGCACCCCGGCGTCGTACCTGGACGCCCACCTCGACGTGCTGGCCGGGGACGTGGGCTTCATCGACTCGCCCGGGCAGGCGTGGGTGGCGCCGGACGCCCGGGTGGACGCCGCCGCCGCGATCGACGCGGGTGCGTGCGTGGGGCCCGGGGCCGCCATCGGGCCCGGCGCCCGCGTGGGGTCGTGCGTGATCGGCGCCGGCGCCTCGATCGGCGCGGACGCCGTGGTGGAGGGGTCGGTGATCGGCCGGGACGTCACCGTGGGCGACGGCGCCCGCGTGAGCGACCTCGTGGTGGTGGGGGATGGCGCCGCCATCGCGCCGGGCGCGGTGATCACCGGGCCGACGTCGGTCGCCACGGGCGCCACCGTGCCCGCGGCCTGACCGGTAGCCTCCCGCCCATGGACGAACTGGATCTTCCCGAGGTGCTCGGCGTCGACCGCGCGGGCCTGATCGATGGCATCGCGGGGTCGCTGGACGTGTTCGACTCGGCCCGCGCGGGAGCGGAGGCGCTGGAGATCCCGTTCCCCGCGGACGTGATCAACAACGTGATCATCTGCGGCATGGGCGGATCGGCGATCGCCGGCGACCTCGTGGCCAGCACGTACTACGAGCGCACGCGCGTGCCGCTGGTGGTGCACCGCGGGTACTACCTGCCGGGCTGGGCCGACGACCACACGCTCGCCATGCTGATGTCCTACTCGGGCGAGACCGAGGAGACGCTCACAGCCGCGATGCAGGCCCTCGAGCGCGAGTCGCCCGCCATCGCCATCACGAGCGGCGGCAAGCTCGACACCTGGTACAACGGCAAGCACGGCATTCCGGTGCTGCCGATCCCGGGTGGCCTGCAGCCGCGCATGGCCCTGCTGCACATGCTGATTCCCGCCGTGGTGCTGCTCGCGCGGCTCGGGGTGATCCCCCCGCAGGACGATGAGCTCGACGCCGCGCGCGACGCCATCGGCGCGGCAATCGACGCCTACGGGCCCGACCGCCCGACCGAGGCGAACCCCGCGAAGCAGGTGGCCATGCGCCTGCACGACAAGGTGCCCGTCATCTACGGGGCCGAGGTGACGGCGGGCGTGGCCTTCCGCTGGAAGTGCCAGTTCAACGAGAACGCCAAGCAGCCGGCGTTCTGGGCGGCCCTGCCCGAGATGAACCACAACGAGATCGTGGGCTGGGAGGCCGCCGGCGACTTCGGCGACCAGGCGCAGGTGGTGATGCTGCGCGATCCGCGCCAGCACCGCCAGGTGGAGCGCCGCATGGCGCTGACGCGGGAGATCATCCAGTCGAAGGTGACCGGCGTGCTCACGATCGAGGGCGAGGGCGAGACGCCCCTGGCCCGCGTGATCGACCTCGTGATGCTCGGCGACTACGTGTCGCTCTACGCCGCGTGCCTGCGCCGGGTCGACCCCAACCCGGTCGACAGC
>SXZC01000184.1 GCA_005788075.1 Actinomycetota bacterium | reverse complement strand
GCTCGAGCTCGCCGAGCACGTGGGAATCCTGCGCTACCGCGACGAGCCGGGGAAGATCGGCACGGTGGGCACCACCATGGCCGCGGAGGGCATCAACATCGCGTCCATGGCCGTCGGGCGCTCCTCCGAGGGGCAGGCCACGATGGGCGTCACGGTCGACTCCCCGGTTCCCGCCGAGGCCCAGGCGGCCATCGCCGAGGGCTGCAACGCCGACGTCTGGTTCGTGGAGCTCGACGTCTAGGACGTCGCGATTCCGGGTCCCCGGGACACGATGGTGTCCCGGAACATCATGACCTCTGGATAACCCACAAATCACCGGGGTAGGCGCCCCGAGGCGGCGCTCCGCGGGCTAGGAATAGGCCGTGCGCCTCCGCCCCCTCGTCCTCGCCTGTGCCCTCCTGATGGTGGTCGCGCAGATCGCCGTTGCCCCGGCAACGCCCTCCGTCAGCGTCACCCCGAGCCCGGCCACGGTGCAGCCCGCGGCCTCCGCCACCATCACGGCGGGCATGCCGGTTGCCGATGCGGGAACGGTCTCGCAGGAGATCGTGCAGACGATCGACCCGACCAAGGCGGTGCTCACCGGGGCATCCAGCATCAACAAGCCCGTCGGATGGGGCCTCTCGTACTTCGATGGCACGAGCTGGTCGAATACCACGCCTGCCACGTCCAGCGCCTGGGCACAGGTGACCAAGGTGAAGACCGCGGGCACGATCAACTCCCAGGGGTCGGAGTCCGGGTATCAGATCGCCACGGGGACGGCGAACGGGGCCGTGGTGAACCTCACGCCTCCGACGATCCCCGCGGGTGGCACCGGCGACGGCTACCAGACGTTCTTCGATCCCGGGCGCACCCGGGTGTTCAACGTGTTCCACCACCAGTCGTCCGGCGGCCAGCTCGACTGCCACGTCCTCTCGACCGGCAACCTGTGCGCCGGCTTCCCCTTGAACATCATGCGCACGACGCCCCAGTACTCCACGGGCCGGGTCGTCGGCACGAAGATCTGGATCCCTGGGCTCAAGAGGATCGCGGTGGACGCCGATGACACCGCGGGCTTCTACTGCGTCGACATCTCGGCGGTGCTCGCATCCGGTGGGAACCCCACGATGTGCAGCACGCCATACGTTCCGCTCGCGGGGACCGGCTTCTCCGCGCTGGAAGTGGGAACGGGGGCCGACTACCGACTGCGCGAGTTCTACGCATTCGATGGGGTGCCAACCGCCGGGTCGGAGTCAGAGGGGCGCCTGTGGGCGCAGGTCGTGGCGTCCGGGAACCTCGTGTGCCTGGACACGGCAACCGCCGCTCCGTGTGCGGGAATGCCCACCAACGGCTGGCCCACCGCGGTGAAGGGGTGGAAGCTCGACAGCGAGAGCTACGGCGGGCGGCGAAGCAGCGTGGTCGTGTCAGGTGGTCGCATCTACACCATGGGCTCGACCTCCAATGGCAACGCGGTTGCAGGAACCCTCGTCATCGCCTGCAACCTCGTGAGCAACCCCGCCACCGAGTGCCCGGGCTTCACCGGCGGCAAGAACCTCGGCGGGGTGCTGGGGTCCGGCTACTACGGCACGTACCGGCCGATGATCGGACGGCTGGTGGAGCTTCCCACCGCCGCTGGAGGAACGGCGGGCGTCTGCCTTCTCGGCGACAACCGCCTGGTCCCCAACTACTCGGGCTCCGTGGTCACCCGGCCGCAGTCGAGCACCGCAGCGGTGCCGTGCTGGGATGCCGCCGGCAGCGCCTTCGCCGGTCCGGCCACCCTCAGCACGATGGTCACCTCGTCGTTCACCTACGGCACGTCCGACTACCAGTGGCCGCTGCGCATGGGGTCGCGCATCTACTGGAGCAATGGCGTCAACTGGACCACCGGGGGCGTCGAGTATCCCGCGCGCGCCCACTGCTGGGATGCCAGCGTGGCGAGCGGGGCCGGCGGACCATGCGCCAACATTCCGGCGGACGGCTTCGTCACCGACAACTACTCGGTCACCCCCGACCCGGCGATCCCCGACTGCATGTGGGTCACGCGCCACGACCAGCCCAACCTGATCACCTACAACATGGTCGGCAACGTCCTCGGCTGTTCGACCATCGCTCCCACCCGCGCGTCGTTCCCCGGCAACACCGTGGTTCCACGCATGGCCTGCAGCAGCAGCCCGGGCGCCGTGCGCTCGTGGAAGACGTTCACGCTGACCAGCCCCGCCCCGGCGGCGAACTTCTCGGTGATCCTCACGGTGAAGGACTCCAACGGCATGCCGATCGCCGGCTGGACGAACATCGCGCTCACGGCCGGCACCGCCCTGGACCTCACATCCCTCAGTCCATCCGTGACAGGCGTGAGTCCGACCTTCGACGTCGACTTCACCATCACGTCCGGCAGCATCAGCTCCGCCACCGCCGAGGTGAAGGCGGTGGGTGACGCCCCCGAGCTGTGCCTGACCGTCGAGGCGAAGCTCAGTTGCCCGATCGCCCCGGGTCCCGGGCCGATCCCGCCGCCCGGCAACGCCACCAGCATGGCGATCCTCGCCGAGGGAAGCGCGACCGATGCCCAGAGCCAGACGACCACGTTCACGCCCGCATCCGGATCGCTCGGCATTGCAGCGGCCTCCGTGGAGCAGTGCTCGGGCACGCTGGGTGGCCGGGCCGTCGATACCAGTCCCACCCCGAGACCCGCGGTGGGAGTGACGGTGGCGCTGCTGGACTCGTCCGGCAACGCGCTGAACTATCCGACGGGACACGCGCAGGCAGGGCAGCCGGTCACCACCACCACCGATGCGGACGGGAACTACTCGTTCCCGGGGCTCTCCGCTGCCAGCTACAAGGTGCGCTTCGTCGACTCCGCAACGGCAACCGTGGTGTCGTCGACGGTCGCCTCGGGAGGTAGCGGCACGGTCAGCGCGTCCGGTGGCGCCGTGGTGTCGAACGCCTCGGCGGTGACCGTGGGCAACACCAGCACCGTGAACGCCATCTACACCCTGGCGCCGGTGGCGCCGACCCGCACCGCGACGACGGGCATGAACATGGCGGCGGTGTTCGACCCGTTCAGCGCGTCGGGGTCATCTGCTGCGGCCAACCCCTCCACCGGGGCGACCTTTCCCGCCAACTACAAGGCCGCCACCCGGCTGTGCAACCCCAGCACGAATCCACCCCAGGACGGCACGACCGTGCCCTGCACGCTCACAACCCGGGTCGTGGCCGGCCAGGGAACCTGGTCGGTCAATACCGACGCAGGCTCTGCGGACGCGGGGAAGATCACCTTCACGCCCGACACCGGCTATGTCGGCGCAGCCGACCCCCTCAGCTACGGGATCCTCGACTCCGCGAGCCGGCGAGCCGCCGGGGCCCTGACGCCTACCGTGGTCGGCACTCCCACCGCCCAGCCCGACACCTCCACCGGCCCCTGGGACACCAACCAGGCCATCAGCGTGCTCACCAACGACTCCGCCGCCTCGGGCGCGAGCCTTGTGGCCGCCACGGTGAAGCTGTGCCCCAACCCGCAGCCGGCCGCGCCCTACACCGCAAGCAACTGCAACCTCTCGACGCTTGCGATCAGCAACGAGGGCACCTACACCGCGAACGCCAATGGCACCGTCACCTTCGACCCGCTGCCGTCCTTCAGCGGCCAGGTGCCCACGCCGGTGCGCTACGTCGTGCAGGACAACGCCACCCAGGTCGCATCTGCGCTCATCACCCCGACGGTGAGCGCGCCCGCGCTGCCTGTGGCCACCCCTGAGACCAAGCCGGTCATCCCCGGCGCCACCGCCACCTTCGCCAACCTCATCACCGGCCAGGGGGCACTTGCCACCGGATCGGGCCTGCAGACCGGAAATACCAACGGCCCCTGCCTGATCGACCCCTCCGACTCGGTGTGCAAGGCCACCTTCGCCATCGCGGGCGAGGGCACCTGGACGGTCAACCGCACCACCGGAGTGGCCACCTTCCAGGCGCTCAACAACGCCACCGCCGGCACCAAGACCGCGGTCACCTACCGCGTCACCGATGCGGTGGGCCAGACGGCCACCAGCACGCTGACCCCCACCATCCCGGCGCCCCCGACCGCAGCGCCCGACACCTCCACGGGCGCGGTCGACATCAACCAGGCCATCACGCCCCTTGCCAATGATGCGGCCGGATCGGGCACGACCCTGGTCGCATCGACGGTGCGCATCTGCACCACCGCCACCGCCACCGGATCGTGCACCGGAGCCACCCTGAACATCTCGGGCGAGGGCACCTACACCGCGAACAACGATGGGACGGTCACCTTCGACCCGCTGCCCTCCTTCACCGGCATCGCGACCCCCATCAAGTACGTCGTCGAGGACGCCCTCGGCCAGAAGGCCACCTCCACCATCACGCCCGAGGTGGTGAGCATCCCGGCTCCGGTTGCCGCGCCGGACTCCACCACGGGCCTTCCCGGCGCCACGCAGCTGATCAACCCCCTCGCAAACGACGCGGCCGGCAGCGCGAGCTATCCGCTCTCGGGCACCAGCGTGCGCCTGTGCGGGCCCTCGGAGGTCGCCCCGGCCTGCGCGCAGATGAGCCTCACGACCTCAGACGGGGTGTTCACGGTCAATGCGCTCACCGGCTTCATCAGCTTCCAGCCGGTCAGCGGCATGCTCGGCACCGCCGCAGCCGTCACCTACGCGGTCACCGACGGGGCCTTCCAGCGCACCTCATCCACCTACACCCCGCGGGTAGTGGGGGAGGGCCCGCCCCAGGTGGCCCCCGCGGTCGTCTCGGTGGCCCACGCCACCCCGGGCACCATGGCGCCCCAGGTGACCCCGGGCACCGCGCCCATCGACCCGGCCAGAAGCTGCCTTGCCGCCCCGGGCGCCACCTGCCAGCCCGGCGAGACCTCGATCAGCCGCCCGGAGGGCACCTACGTGCTCGAGCCCGCGACCGGCATCGTCACCTTCACGCCCGCCGCCGGGTACTCCGGCACCCCGGCAGACCCGGTGCGCCTGTGCGTCACCGACATCGTCGGCCAGAGCGGCTGCGGCACCCTCACGCCCACCGTGGCTGCTGCGCCCCTCCCGCCCTCCCAGGGCGAGGGCGGCAAGCCCCTGCCCGGCGCGCCGATCCCCTCGGCGCTGCCGGAGGTCGAGAGCACCATGGCCGGCCAGCCGGTGAGCGTGCGCCCGCTGGCAAATGACTCGCCCTCCTCCGGCGCGATGCTCGACCCCTCGAGCCTGCGCCTTCGCGACCCGCGCACCGGGCGCTATTCGGACACCGTCACGATCCCGGGGCAGGGCACCTTCCGGGTGGGCGATGGCGGCACCGTCACCTTCACCCCGCAGAAGGGCTTCACGGGAACGACGCCCGCGATCGGCTACCGCATCACCGACTCGCTCGGGCGCACCGCCACCAGCACCATCACCATCGTCGTGCGCGACACCCCGCCGCCGTGGGCCGACCCTCAGTTCGAGCAGGCCATGCGCGGGCAGGCGGTCGAATTCGATCCCGTGGCCTCCAACGACCCCGGCGGCGCCCCCTTCGTAGCCGCATCGATGCGCATCAAGGATCCGGTGACCGGCCGGTGGACCACCCGCGTGGTGGTGCCCGGGGAGGGCACCTGGACGGTCGACCCGCGCACCGGGCGCGTGAGGTTCCGCCCGCTGGCCTCGTTTACCGGCGCGGCCACGCCGGTGACCTACCGCATCGCGAACGCGCGCGGCCAGAAGGTGATGAGCACGCTCAACCCGCTCATCCGCGACAAGCGCCCGGCGCTGTCGATCACCACCCGGGCATCGCACACCACGCTGCGGCCCGGCCAGAGGTCGCTGATCACGCTTCGCATCGCCAATTACGGCCTTGCCACCACCACGCGCACCATCACCCGCGCGCCGATCCCGAGGGGATTCGCGGTGGCCAACCCCATGGGCGGCACCGTAAGCGGCGGGTGGATCCGCTTCTCGACCGGCAACCTCAAGGCCGGCGGCGCCACCACACGCCGCTTCGTGCTGGTGGCCACCGCGTCGGGAGTGGGGCAGGGCAGCCAGCAGGTGACCGGCTGGGCGACCTCCACCAACACCCGCTCGGTGAACGATCCCACGGCGCTGCGGGTGATCGGGGCGGTGACGGGGAAGGCCCCGGTTACGGGCTAGGGCGCTTGCCTCGGGCCCTTCGTGCGCTACGCTCCCGGGTGATGAGCGCCACCGCGAACACCAACCTCCTGGCCGGTCGCGGCACGCTGGGCGCCCTTCTGCTCCTTCCCCGCTAGGGGAAGCGCTTCGACACCCACGCCCGGATGCGCCGGGCACAGGATCAGTCCACACGAGCCAGGAGGAAGCCCCCGTGCCGGCCGACGACGCCAGCCGAGACGACGCCAAGCGCGTCAAGTTCTTCGATACGACCCTTCGCGACGGGGAGCAGTCGCCGCGCATCCATCTCAACCTTCGCGAGAAGGTGGAGATCGCGCAGCAGCTCGCCCGCCTTGGCGTGGACGTCATCGAGGCCGGCGTCCCGATCTCGTCGCCCGGCGACCTCGAGGGCGTGCAGGCCGTGGCGCGCGAGGTGGAGGGTCCCACGATCGCCGCCCTCGCCCGCGCGAACGAGAAGGACATCGCCGTGGCGTGGGAGGGCGTGCGCGACGCCACGAAGCCGCGCATCCACACGTTCATCGCCACGTCGGACATCCACATGGCGCACAAGCTGCGCATGGACCGCTCCGAGGTGCTGGCCACCGCCATCGACGCGGTGAAGCAGGCTGTGAGCCTGAGCCCCGACGTGGAGTTCTCGTGCGAGGACGCCACGCGCTCCGACCCGGCATTCGTGGCCGAGGTGATCGGCGCGGCCATCGCCGAGGGCGCGGGCACGATCAACATCCCCGACACCGTGGGCTACACGATGCCGACGGAGTTCCAGCGGTTCCTCATGGAGCTCTACGAGCGCGTTCCGTCGCTTGAGGGCGTGACCCTCTCGGTGCACTGCCACACCGACCTGGGCCTGGCCGTGGCCCACTCGCTGGCCGGCAGCGAG
>SXZC01000183.1 GCA_005788075.1 Actinomycetota bacterium | reverse complement strand
GGGCGGTACACGGCCTTCTGCAGCGCGCGCAGCACCATGTAGGGCAGGCTGGCCGCACCCTCCCCCGTGCGATCCACGTAAAGCCTCACGGCGTCCGCGGCCACGCCCGCGGCCTCGCGGCGCTGGTCCGAGGTGAGCACGCCCTCGGCCAGGGGTGGCACGGGGATGCCAATGATCTCGAGCCGCTCCCAGAGGTCCTCGATGGCCACCTGGTCGGGGTCGGCGTGCACGCGGTAGAGCGCGGGCACGTGCTTGGCGATGAGGAACCTCGCCACGGCCTCGTTGGCCGCGATCATGCACTCCTCGATGAGGCTGTGCGACGCGGTCTGGGTCTCCATCTCCACCGACGCGATGCGATCGCCCTCGAAGTGGAAGCGGGGCTCGGACGTAACGATGTCCAGGGCCCCACGGCGCATGCGGCGCGCGCGCAGGCGCTGGGACAACTCCATGGCCAGGCGCACGTCGCCCTCCATGGCCGGGTCGCCGAGGGCTGCGCCGCCCTGGAGGAAGGCATCGACCTCCGGGTAGGTGAGGCGGCGATCCGATCGGATGAGCGAGCGGTGAAAGCCCTCCCCGGTAACCGAGCCGTCGGGCATCACCAGCATGTGGGCCGTGAAGGCCTTGCGGTCCTCGCCCGGGCGAAGCGAGCAGACATCGTTCGACAGCACCTCGGGCAGCATCGGGTCGACGGTCCCAGGCAGGTACACCGAGCACCCGCGCCGCTCGGCCTCCCGGTCGATCGCGCCGCCGGGGGTGACGTAGCGGCTCACGTCGGCGATGTGCACCCACAGGCGGATGCCCTCGCGTTCCTCGGCCACGGCGATGGCATCGTCGTGATCCTTGGCGCCCTCGGGGTCGATGGTGATCACCCGCTGGTCGCGCATGTCGCGGCGGTCGGGGTCCGGGTCGTCACGGGTGCGCGCGGCCGCCTGCGCCTCCTCGCGCGCCTTCGGCCCGAAGCCGCGCCCCAGGCCCTCGTGGGCGATGAGCGCGCGGATGGCCGCGCCGGCCTGGGTGCTCGGCCCGTGGATGGCCACCACCTCGCACCCCGCGCCCTTCATGCGGGCCGTCACCAGGTCGCCCATGCGGGCATCGCCCCGCTTGGCCTTGATGAGGGGCACCTCGGGGCCCGCCTCGAATGCCGGGCGCGCGGCCAGGCGCCGCCCGGCCGGCACCATCTCGGCAACGAACTGGGTGCCCGTGCGGCCCCGGGCCACGGGCCTAGCCGCCCTGCGTGGCGAGGCGGGCGAGCGCGGCGTCGAGCGCCTCATCGGCCTCGGTGTCAGGCGAGTCGACGGACTTCACGTCGGGCTTCACGCCGCCCTCCCCGATGTCCGTGCCCTTGGGCGTGCGGTAGCCGGCGATCGTCACGCGCACGGCCCCGCCGTCGCTGGTCTCCTGGGTCACCTGCACCTTCGACTTCCCGAACGTGCGCTCCCCCACGATCACCGCGCGGCCGGTGTCCTTGAGGGCGCCCGCCACGATCTCGGATGCGCTGGCCGACGCGCGGTCAACCAGCACCGCCACGGGGACGTCGGCGGGGATCGGGTCGCCGTCGGCGCGGAACTCGCGGCGCGGCGAGGTGCGGCCCGTCGTGCTCACCACGACCGTGCCGGGCTTGAGGAACGCGCCTGCCACGGCCACCGACTCGTCCAGCAACCCGCCGGGGTCGCCGCGAAGATCCAGGATCAGGGCCTTGGCCCCGTCGTCGAGCAGCGCCTGCGCTTCGTCACGCACCCTGTCCCCCGCACCCTTCTCGAAGCGGTCGAGCTCGACGTAGCCCACCTTGGTGCCGCCGGGCGCGGTGAGCATGCGGGCCTCCACGAGGGGCACCGTCACATCCCCGCGGGTCACGCGCACCGTGCGATCGGCGCCGTCGGCGGCTCGCACGCGCAGGGCAACCGTGGTGCCGTCCTTGCCGAGGATGGCCTCGCGGCTCTTCGCCGGGCCACGACGGGATACCGGCACGCCCGCCACCGCGATGATCTGCTCCCCGGCCTTGAGGCCCGCCTTGGCGGCTGGACTGCCCGGGAACACCTCGCGGATGCTCAGGGCGTCATCGGTGGCGCGCACGCGGATGCCGATGCCCGAGTAACGGCCCTCGGTGGCGCGCTGCAGCGCCGCCCACTCCTTCGGCGTGAAGTAGGTGGTCCAGCGGTCTCCCACCTGGGCCGCGATGGCCTTGGCACCCGCGCGCTCGAGCGCGGCGCGATCCACCTTGCCCTCGAAGCGGTCGGCCACGGCGTTTGCCACCTGGTCGGGAAGCGACACGCTGGATGGCTGGATCGTCGCCCGGATGGGTCCACCCACGAGGGCCCCCAGCACGAACACCGCGATGAGCACCGCCGCCACGCCGGCGGCGACGAGGAGGCGTCGTGATCGGGGCGTGCGGGGCACGTATCGATGTTAGGGCCTCGCGGTGGCGGTGCTGGGTCGCACCGCCACCGCGGAACCGGTCATACCTTGAGGAAGCGACGCAGCGTGATGCCGCTGCCGATGGCGCCAAGCAGGGCGCCGGCCCCCACCAGCACGATCATGAGCAGCGGGAACGCGATGGTGCCCGCAGCGGAGCCGGTCTTGGTGAGCGCGCTGTCGGCGCCCGCGGCCCAGGCATCCACCACGCCCACCTTGATGCCCCAGAGCATGGCCACGGCCACGACGGCTCCGACGAGACCGCAGATCACGCCCTCGATCATGAACGGCCAGCGGATGAACCAGTTGGTGGCGCCCACGAGGCGCATCACCTCAACCTCGCGCCGGCGGGCGAAGATGGAGAGCCTGATGGTGTTCCCGATCAGCAGCACTGCGGCAAGCAGCAGGATGCCGATGAGGATGAAACCTGCCCACTGCACGAACTTGGCGGCGGTGAGCAGCCGGTCGGCGGTGGTCTCGGGATAGACGATGCCCTCGGTCGGGTCGAGCGCGGGATCGTCCTTCACCGCGGCCACGATCACGTCGGCGTTCTCGGCCTCGGTGGGCTTCACGTTGAACTTGGCGGGCAGCGGGTTGCTGGGAAGCTCGTCGAGCACGGAGGGGTCGCGCAGGCGCTCCTTCATGATGCGCAGGGCGTCTTCCTTCGACACGTACGTCACGGCGGCGACGGTGCCGTCGGTGCGCAGGCCGTCGAGCTTCTCGCGGAGGGAGTTCACCTGCGACACCGTGGCCGTGTCGGCGATGTAGACGTCCACGTCGACCTTGGCGGTCTGGGCGTCCACGGCCGAGCGCACGTACATGAACGACGGGATGAACGCGCCGAGGATGAACACGGCGATGAGCGCCGTGACCGTGGCGGCAACCGAGATGGCGGCGTTGGCGCGGATGCTGCGAAGCGCCTCGCGGAAGAACATTCCGAGCCTCATGCCAGGACCTCCCCGGTCTCGTCGTGGTAGCCGGCGGATTCCTCATCGCGCACCACGCGCCCCTCGTCGAGGGCGATCACGCGCATCTGCATGCGGTCAACGGTGTGCTGGTCATGGGTGGCCACGAGCACGGTCGTGCCGGTGCGGTTGATGCGCAGCAGCAGGTCCATGATGCCCAGGGACGTCTCGGGGTCGAGGTTGCCCGTGGGCTCGTCGGCGATCAGCAGGCGCGGGTGGTTCACGAGCGCACGCGCGATCGACACGCGCTGCTGCTCACCGCCCGACAACTCGCGCGGGAGGCGGTCGAACTTCCCGTCCAGGCCCACCAGCGAGAGGATCTCCGGCACGCGACGGCGCACCTCCTTCTGGCTGTGGCCGGTCACCTGCAGGGCGTAGGCCACGTTCTCGGCCGCGGTGCGGTCGGGCAGGAGGCGGAAGTCCTGGAACACGCAGCCGATCGCGCGCCGCAGGTAGGGAACCTTGCTGCGGCGCAGCGTCGCGAGGTCGAGGCCACCCACCACCACCTCACCGGGGGTTGCGCGCAGCTCGCGGATGATCAGGCGGATGAAGGTGGACTTGCCCGAGCCCGACGGGCCGACGAGGAACACGAACTCGCCGGTGCCGATGCGCAGCGACACGCCATTGAGGCCGCGGGCGCCGCCGTCGTAGGTCTTCGTGACCCCGCGGAACTCCACCATCGGGCCGGGGCCCGGTCGGAAGATGTCGTTCTTGTGGCGCTTGCCGTCGGTGACGGGCGCGGTGAACATCGGCGCCATCTCCTCCTCGGAGGATGGCGTGTCGGCCACCTGCACCAGCGTGAACTCCGGGCGGCCCGTGTCCTGGCCGTCACTCATGTCGAAACTCCCGATAGGGGTCGGTCTCTCATTACCGGGTGGGGTTTCGCCGCCGCGGCGGGCACCCCTCCCGCGAGGCCGGAGGACGTGCAATCCCCCTTACAGGTATCGGAGCCCGCTGCACGCGATGCCGCAAGGAGTTCCGCCGAACCACCCCGGTGTCAGGCCCCGGCGGCCTCGGCAATCGCCCGTGCCCATGCGGTGATCTCGTCCTTCGGGCGGTAGTCGCACTCCTTCACGCGGAGCGTGATGCACATGGCCCTCTCGCGGGGGCGCAGGTTGGGGGTGTCGATGCGGCCGGGAAAGCACCTGTGCTCGCGGGCGTCGGTCCACTCGAGCAGGCGGCTGTACTGCACCGACTCCTCGTCGGTGGGAAATGGCGGGCCGCTCACGGGGCCGCTCGAGAAGATCCAGCACGGCATGGCCTTGAGGGCGTCGGAGTGCGCGCGGGTCCACTCACGCACGTTCTCCACCCACCGGGCGGCGTACACCGCGCCCCCCACGACCGCGAGGTCGTATCCCTCGGGGCCCGGGGCGTCCTCGGCGTCCCGAAGATCGGCGTCCACGCCACCCGCGCGCAGGCCCTCCGCCACCCACTCCCCCATCTCCATCGTGCCGCCGTGACGCGAGCCCACCACCACCAGCGCGCGCATGGTCAGTCCTCCCCCACGATGGCCAGGCCCTTGGCCCGGCGCTCGAGCTCCGCGCGCATGAAGGGGTCGAGCGCGCCGTCGAACACCGCCTGGGTGTTGCCGGTCTCGTGGCCCGTGCGGAGGTCCTTCACCATCGAGTACGGGTGGATCACATACGAGCGGATCTGGCTGCCGAATCCGATGGTCATGCTCTCGCCGCGCTCGCGGGCGGCCTCCTCCTCGCGGCGCTGCAGTTCGAGCTCGAGCAGCCGCGAGCGCAGCATGTTCAGCGCGGTGGCCCGGTTCTGGGTCTGCGATCGCTCGTTCTGGCACTGCACCACCACGCCGGTGGGAAGGTGCGTGATGCGCACGGCGG
>SXZC01000182.1 GCA_005788075.1 Actinomycetota bacterium | reverse complement strand
CTGGTGCTGGTGGCGGCACTGCTGGTCTTCACAGTTGGTACCCGAGCGGCCGCCAAGGCCCGAAACGCAGAAAGGCCCGCATAAGCGGACCTTTCCCCGAGGATGGGCGTTACTGGGCTCGAACCAGTGACCCCCAGCTTGTCGAGCTGGTGCTCTCCCAACTGAGCTAAACGCCCTCGGGCGCGAGAGGTTAGCAGGGGGCGGGAGGGCCCCGCGGTTACCTGCGCACCCAGATGGCGCCGATGGCGGCGCCGAGCAGCCATCCGGCGACCAGGCCCACGAGGGCCCACAGCCAGCCCCCGAGCACGAAGCCGAGGATGACGCCGATGACCGCCACGACGACCATCGAGATCTGGATCTGCTTTGTCGGGTCCATCGGGTCCTCCTGCTGACTAGGTCGGCTTGATCTTGGTGAGGTGCAGCACCATGTCACCGTCGACGGTCGTCCTGCAGGCGTAACCGGGCATCGTCGCCCACGCCGGATCACCGGACGGGTCGGTGAAGGGCACCACGGGCCTGTTGCACCGGGGCTCCCCATCCACCTCCATGCCCCAGGGGTACGTATAGGGGTCCACGTAGCGCATGACGCCGATGCCGAGTGACACGAGCGTCTTCCCGCCAGCGTTGACGTTGAGGGTAAAGTGAGTGGTGTCCCACGGGAAGTCGTCGGACACCGTCTCCATGCGGATTCGAGGCTGGGGACCTGGATGCCCGATGACGCGGCCGTCGAGGTTGCCGGGCGTCGACACGCCTGAGTAGCCCTCGCACGTCCACGATGAGCGCGGCACCTCAAGCGTCACGTCGGTGTCGAGGTCGTTCATGAAGGTGATGTAGCGGGCGAAGGTGCCGCTCTGCTCCTTGCAGGACGTGCCGTCCGCGGCCGCCCGGGTGGAGGTGGGGGCAGTGTCGCCCGACCCGCAGGCGGCGACGCCGAGGGCCGTTACGGCGATAAGGGCCGCAGCCATCAGGGGGCGGAGGGCTCGGTGGGGCCTCATGCGCGAGAACCTACCAGCAGGGCTCGCTGGTACGGTGGCTCCGGTGAGCGAGGGCGCCCCCGCATACGACGTCGGCATCGCCGGAGCCGGGCAGCTCGCGCAGATGACCGTGCTGGCGGCCTGGCCCCTGGGTATCCGCGTGGCGGTTCTGGGGCAGCCCGGCGAGCCCGCCACCCCGATGGCCGCAGGCGTGGTGGAGGGCGACTGGAAGGACCCCGAGGCGCTCATGCGCATCGGACGCGAGGTGGGCGTGCTCACGCTCGAGAATGAGTTCGTGGACGCGGAGTTCCTCATGGCCGTGGAGGATTCCGGCACGCCGGTGCGCCCGCACCCCGCCCGCATGCGCGTGGTGCAGGACAAGGCCCTGCAGAAGCAGCGGCTCTTCGACGAAGGGCTGCCCGTGCCGGCGTTCGCCGTGCCCGACTCCGCTGACGACCTCGAGGCCATCGGCCGCGACCTCGGCTGGCCGCTGATGCTGAAGTCGCGGCACCTGGGATACGACGGCTACGGCAACGCGCTCTGCGCCAACCTGGATGAGGCGCTGGCGGCCTACCCCGCCCTGGCCGAGCGCGGCGGCGGCGTGCTGGTGGAGGAGTTCGTGCGGTTCCAGCGCGAGCTCGCCGTGATGGTGGCGCGCCGCCACGGCGGGGGCGACGCGGTGTACCCCGTGGTGGAGACCCGCCAGCACGACCACGTGCTGCGCGAGCTGCTCTGCCCCGCACCGGTGGATCCCGGCGTGAGCCATGAGGCCAAGCGGGTGGCGCGCGCGGCTGCCGAGGCCGCAGGCGGCGCCGGGGTGACCGGCGTGGAGATGTTCCACACCGAGGACGAGCGAATCCTCATCAACGAGCTCGCCCCGCGACCGCACAACTCGGGCCATCACACCATCGAGGCCTGCGTCACCTCGCAGTTCGAGAACCACCTGCGGGGCATCCTCGGACTGCCCCTCGGCCCCACCGAGCTCATCGCGCCGGGGGCCGCGCTGGTGAACCTTCTGGGCGAGCGCGACGGCCCGAGCGACCCGGACATCACTGAGGCCGCGGCCGTGGGCGGTGCGCACGTGCACCTCTACGGCAAGGCCGAGGTGCGCGTGCGCCGTAAGATGGGCCACGTGACCGCACTGG
This sequence comes from Actinomycetota bacterium, assembly GCA_005788075.1. Taxonomy (GTDB): domain Bacteria; phylum Actinomycetota; class Thermoleophilia; order Miltoncostaeales; family Miltoncostaeaceae; genus SYFI01. The sequence goes on along the minus strand of SXZC01000182.1, from coordinate 2,827 downwards.
GATCAAGCCCCGAGGACGCCCTCGAGACCGCACGCCTCGCGGCGTCGATGGTGCGGCTGTGAGCGACCAGCCCGTGGTGGGCGTGGTGATGGGCAGCGACAGCGACCTGCCCGTGATGCAGTCAGCCGTGGACGTGCTGGGCGAGCTCGGGGTGCCGCACGAGGTGCGCGTGACCAGCGCCCATCGCACGCCCGAGGAGATGATCGAGTACGGCAAGGACGCCGCCGGACGCGGCATAAAGGTGATCATCGCCGGGGCCGGGGGCGCGGCGCACCTGCCCGGGATGCTGGCGTCGGTGACGATCCTTCCCGTGATCGGCGTGCCGGTGCGCACCAGCGCGCTGTCGGGCATGGACAGCCTGCTCTCGATCGTGCAGATGCCGCGCGGGGTTCCCGTGGCCACCGTGGCCGTGGACAACGCCACCAACGCCGGACTGCTGGCGGCGCGCATCCTGGCGCTGGGCGACCCCGACCTGGCCGCGCGGGTGCAGACGCGCACCGACGAGATGAAGCAGATGGCGCTTGACGCCGACGCCCGCGTGCGCGGGGAGGCCGCGGAGTCGTGAGGCCACGCGCGGCCGCAGTGGCCGCGATGGGCCTCGCCGTGGCCGTGGCCCTGCCGCTCGCAGGCTGCGGCCCCCTCGATCGCCAGCCGGTCACCGTGCCGACGGTCACCGCGCCCGCCGCAACCGGGCCCGCCCTCTCGCCCACCGAGTTCACCGCGCGCGCCGACGCCGCATGCACGCGGCTCTACTCGCGACTGGGTCGCCTGGGGCGCCCGCCCACCGACGACATCGCCACCGCGCGTCGCTACTACCCGGCGGTGGCCGCCGCGTGGCACCGGCTTCTCGACGAGACGGGCGCCCTGAACGCCCCTCCCGAGGTGCGCACCACCTGGCGCGAGATCGTGGAGGCCTACCGCGCCACGGCGCAGAACGCCGACGAGAACGTCCTGCTCGCCGGCACCGACCGCGAGGCCATCGAGATCGTCAACTCCGACGCGTCCGCACGCATGCAGGAGGCCCAGGTGTTCATGGCGTCGCGCGCCGCGGACATCGGCCTGCGCGCGTGCGCCGGGGCGGGCAGCGCCACCGCGCCGCAGGGAGGCTGACACCCCCCGACCGATGGTGGGCGGCGCCACGGGGCCCCTTGGTACACACGCGGCCATGACGACCCAAGAAACCACTCCGTATCCCGTGCGCCTGTCGGTGGAGTACCCCGACCGACCGCTCAACCGCATCAGCACGCTCTTTCGCCTGCTGTGGATCATCCCCATCGCCATCGTGCTCGCGCTGGTGTCGGGCAGCACCCTCGCAGTGAACGGCACCACGGCGATCGTCGCGGGCGGCGGCCTGCTGTTCCTCGCGCCGCTGCTGATGATCCTCTTCCGCCAGAAGTACCCGCGCTGGTGGTTCGACTGGAATCGCGAGCTCTACCGATTCAGCACGCGTGTGGCGGTGTACCTCGCCGTGATGGACGATCGCTACCCCTCCACCGATGAGGCGCAGTCGGTGCGCCTCGACATCGACTACCCAGACGTGCCGCGCGACCTCAACCGGTTCCTGCCGCTTGTGAAGTGGATCCTCGTGATCCCGCACATCATCGTGCTGGTGTTCATCGGCATCGCCGCGGTGTTCGCCGTGATCTTCGCGTGGTTCGCGATCCTCTTCACCGGTCGCTATCCCCGTGGCCTGTTCGACTTCGTCGAGGGCTTCCTGCGGTGGGGAACCCGCGTGACCGGCTACGCCTTCCTGCTGGCCACCGACCGCTACCCGCCGTTCTCACTGCGGCCGTGAGGCCGAACCCGACCCGGGTGCGCCGTTGGGGTCGGTGGCGTCGGGCGACAGGTAGTCGGCCTCGGTGAGGCCCATCTTGTGCATGGCGATTCCGGTGAGGGCCTCGCGCATGAGCCGGTTGATCACCTGGGCGGTCATGTTGGTGGGGTCCATGAAGGGATTGACCTCCACGATGTCGATGCCGACGAGGTGCTTCTCGGCGCACAGGCGGCGCACCAGCTGGAACACCTGCGCCGAGGTGAGCCCGCCCGGCTCGGGGGTACCGGTTCCGATGGCATAGGCGGGGTCGAACACGTCGACGTCGATGGTGATGTAGAGGTGCTCGACCTCGTCGGCCGCCTCCTCCAGCACCCAGTCGACCACCTGCTCCCAGCCGTACTTCTGCACCTGGGCCATGCCGTGCAGGCGGATGCCGCGATCGGTCATCCACTTCAGGTCCGGGTCGTTCGGGGCGTAGCCGCGGTAGCCGGCGATGATCCACTGGTCGGGGCGCACCAGCCCGGCCTCGACCAGGCGTCGCACGCCCGTGCCGTGGGTGAAACTCATGCCCAGGCCAACGTCGGTGGCGTCGTAGTGGGCGTCGAGGTGCACCACGGCCACGTTGCCCGGGCCGTACACATCGGCGAGGCCGGCCGCATGCGGGTACATGATGGCGTGGTCGCCGCCGATGATGAACGGGATCGCCCCGGTCTCCGCAACCTCGCGCACCAGCGCGCGGATGGGCTCGATGGAGTGATAGAGCGACTGGGGGTTCACGCCAGCATCTCCATAGTCGCAGAGCGTGAGCTGCTCGAGGGCGTTCACGCGCGTGTACTGATGCGGCACGGGATACCCCGGCGGCATGTAGATCTCGCTCGAGCGGATCCACTGCGGGCCGAACGCGGCACCGCGGCGGCCGTACTGCATGTCCGTGCCCACGCCCATGAAGGCCACGTCGACGCCGGCCGCCCGGAGGTCGTCCTGGGTCAGCGCGACCGGTGCCTGCATGAAGGTCTGGATGCCCGACATGCCCATCTGCAGCATGTAACGCCG
>SXZC01000017.1 GCA_005788075.1 Actinomycetota bacterium | reverse complement strand
CCGCGGTGGCCGCGAGGGCCTCCTCGGCGCTCGTGGCCTCGCCCACCACCTCGAGGTCGTCCTCGCGATCGAGCAGCAGCCGCAGGCCCGATCGGAGCACTGCGTGATCGTCGGTGATCAGGATGCGCACCATGCTTCCAGCCTACCGCCGCGCCACCGCGATACCGTCAGGGCGTGCCCGACGCGCCCGAGATCATCATTCGCAATGCGCGTGGCGAGGTGGCCGGCCGCATTTCACGGGCCCCGGACGGCTCCGTGACCGCCGAGGTGATCGACGAGGAGTCACGCTGGCTCGTGGAGCTCGCGGCCGAGCGCGCCGGGGCCCCCGCGCGCCCCCGCCCGCGCCCCTCGTGCAGCCCACCGGAGCGCTGACCCCGGTGACGGTCACCCCGGGGGTGACAGTCACACCCTCAATCTCAACTTGAGGGTTGAGGCAACGGAATTCCCGTCATCGCGGCCATTCCGGCTCTGGCAAAGGCGCGCCCAGGCGCCTACGGTGCCGCGTCCATGGCAAGGGCACTCACACCCGACCTCGTGGAGATCGCCGTGCTCGAGGTGGCGGCGGTCCCCGGCGGCATCCCGCGCAGCGTGCTCTGGGCGGCCGTGGCCGCGCGCCTGGCCGAGATGGATCCGGGCGCGCCGCTGCCCGAGCCCGACCGCGTGCTGAGCGCGCTCGGCATGTGCATCGTCCGCGGGCAGTTGGACGAGGTGAACGGCCGCATCGTGGTGGCCACCGGCCCGGCCTCCGCCACGGCCTGAGGGCAGGGTCGCCGCCCACCGCGGCGAAATCACAGCACGTGGATCCCGACCGCGTGATCTCCCTCACCGACGCCGCCCTGCTGGCCGGCTGCTCGCGCAAGTCGCTCGAGCGGCGCGTGGAGCGCGGCACCATCGCGGCAACGCACGACGCCGAGGGGCGCCGCGCGGTTCGCGTGGGCGACCTCATGCGCGCGGGCCTCGTGGTACCCATGCCCGCGGGCGCCGCAGGCGGGGTGGATCCCCGGCGGCTCGCCGATGCCCGCGCCGAGGCCGAGGCACTGCAGTCGGCGCTCGCCGCCACCGAGGCCGCGCTCGCCAGGGCCCGCGACGAGGCGGGCCTGCTGCGCCAGCGCGTGATGGACGCCGAGAGCCGCGCCGCCATGGCCGAGGACGAGCTCACACGCGTGCTGCTCGGCACCGAGCGCGACATGCGCCGTGGCCGGCGCGGCGCCCTGCGCCTGCGGGCCACCTAGCCACCGCACGGGGACGGCGTGCCCCCGGGGGTGCGGCTAGAGCGCCCCCACCGAGGCCAGCATCGCCCAGAGCGTGATGGGGATTCCGAAGTCGCTGATCACGATCACGCTGTTGCCCGGCGCGAAGTTGCGATCGCGCACCATCTCGACCACGTGGTTGACGCCCGCGAGGAATAGGAAGGCCGTAGTGGGGATGGCCACGGCGATCCAGGCGTCCGACCCCTGGTAGGTGGCCCAGATGCCCGCGATGCCCAGACCCAGGCTCACGAAGCCGAGCTCGTACTGGAACCCGTTGGTCGTCCACCCGATGGATGCCGCGGTGCGCTTTGCCAGCACGGTGTGCATGAACGCGGACACGATGAAGATGATCCCCACCGGCATGAAGAGCGTCCAGTGCAGCACCAGGACGTCCCACGGTGCATCCGCGGGCGCGCCGGGCGCCGAGACGCCCACGAGGCCGAGGATCCACGCCGCGAGCAGCGTGAGCGGGATGATGATGACGCCCATAGTCCAGAGCCTACGGGAGCAGCCCCAGCAGTTCCCGGGCGGTCTGCTCCGGTGCCTCCTCGGGCAGGAAGTGCCCTGAGTCGAGCGCCCGCCCGCGCACGTCCACCCCCTCGTCCATCCACGTGCCGAGCACGTCGTAGATGCGGTGCATCGCGCCCTTGGCTCCCCACAGCACCAGCAGCGGGCACGCGATGCGCGCATCGGCGTCCGCCGCGTCGTGCGCGAGGTCGATGCCGGCCGCCGCCCGGTAGTCCTCGCACTGGGCGTGGATCGTCGCGGCGTCGTCGAACGCCTGCTCGTACGCGGCGAGGGCGTCCGGGTCGAACACGAAGCCCGGGGCGGCCCATCGCCGCAGCGTCTCGTTGAGCCACCATTGCGGATCGGCGCCGATCATGTGCTCGGGCAGGCCGTCGGGCTGGATGAGGAAGAACCAGTGGTAGTAGGCGGTGGCCAGCGCCTGGTCCGTGGTGGCGAACACCTTCGCGGTGGGCACGATGTCCAGCACCGCCGCCGCCGTGACCCGCTCGGGGTGGTCGAGGCACAGGCGCCGCGTCACGCGTCCACCGCGGTCGTGCCCGGCCACGGCGAAGCGCTCGAACCCGAGCGCCTGCATCACCTCCACCTGATCCTGGGCCATCGCCCGCTTGGAGTAGCCGGCGTGGTCGGGGCCCGACTCCGGGCGGCCGCTGTCGCCATAGCCGCGCAGATCGGCGCACACCACGGTGAAGTGGTCCGCCAGCAGGGGCGCCACGCGATGCCACAGGGCCATGGTCTGCGGAAAGCCGTGCAGCAGCAGCAGTGGCGGGCCGGAGCCCGCCACTGCCACCGCGATGTCCGTGCCGGTCACCGCGACCGTCGATCGCGTGAATCCGGCGAGCAGGCTCACGTCGCCGGCGTCTCCGTGATGGTGACCTTCTCGATCGTCACCGGCGGGTCGGGGGTCTCGGTGCCCGGCGCGGCCATGGTGGAGATCTTGTCCGCCACGTCCTGGCCCTTGGTCACCTGCCCGAACAGCGAGTAGTTGGGCGGGAGCTGCACGCCCTGCTGGCCGGTGATGATGAAGAACTGCGACCGGTTGGTGTTGGGGCCGGCGTTCGCCATGGCGAGCGAGCCGAGCTGGTAGGCGCCGGCCTCGGGCAGTTCGTCCTCGAACTGGTAGCCGGGGCCGCCGGAGCCGGTGCCCTCCGGGTCGCCGCCCTGGATCACGAAGTCGGGGATCACCCGGTGGAAGGTGAGCCCGTCGTAGAAGCCCTCCTTCGCCAGGAAGACGAAGTTGTTCACGGTCTTGGGCGCCTGCGCGGGGTCGAGGGCGACGGTGATGTTGCCCTCGGAGGTGCGCAGCACCGCCGTGTAGGTGGCGTTCTTGTCGATGGTCATGGGCGGGGGCGATGACCAGGTCTTCGCTGCGCCCGCCGCCGCGGTGCTGGCGGCGGTGGAGGTGGAGCCGGATTCGGATGAGCCGCATCCCGCGATGAGCGGGACGGCGACGAGCGTGGCCGCGGCAGTGGCGGTGATGAAGAGTCGTCTCATGGGTCCGAGGATACCTGTCATCTGCCGGGCGCCCCGCACCCGGGGTAGGGTCGGACGCAGATGCCCGGTCCGTCGAAATCCGGTGCGGTGCGACCACGTGGCGCGCGCTCGCTGCTGGCAGGGGCGGTCGTGCTGGCCGCGCTCGCCGTCGCCCCGCATGCGCTGGCCCACTCGGGCGTGCAGGCCACATCGCCGAAGCCCGGCGCGGTGGTGCAGGCGCTTCCGGCCACGATCACCCTCACGTTCGGCAGCCGGCTCATGCGCGTGTCGAGCGTGCGCGTGACCGACGCCAAGGGCGTCAACCACGCGACGTCGGCACGGCTTGACCCGCGCAACGCGGCGCGGGTGGTGGTGCGCACCAGGTCACCGGTGCCCGGGGCCTACCGGGTGGCGTGGACGGTGCAGTCCGAGGACGGGCATTCGGAGTCGGGTGCCTTCGCCTTCCGCGCGCGCGGGAGGTAGCTCGCCTAGCGCCGCCCGGCGGCCCATGCGGCCGCCTGCGCCAGCACCACCGCCAGCGCGAATACCCATCCCCACACCGGGATGACCAGGGCGAGCGGCAGGCCCACCAGGGCCACGCCAGACGCGATGGCGTGCGCGCGGCGCAGCGGGATGCAGTCGGCCGCCACGAACGCCGCCGAGAGCGGCACGCCGATGAGCGCCACCATCATCAGCACGGGGAAGGCCCCGGGCAGCCCGAGCCACAGCCGCGCGATCACGTCGACCGTCCCCAGCACCCCGAGGATGATGCGTCGATAGGTCACGGCGCGACGGGGGTGCGGAAGCGGTCGCGCACCTTCCCGCCCGCATCGATGAAGGCGTAGCGGATGGTCCCGGCCGCGTAGTCGGTGCGCAGCGAGCCGAACTCCGCCAGCGACACCACGGCGTCCGGGCTCTCGGGGGTGAACTCGTCGCCGTCCGACCGCGGCGCGCCCCCGGTGCCCACGGTGAGGCACAGCACGCCGTTCACCGTGCGCCGCTCGTACCGGTGGTTGTGGCCGCTCAGCACCGCGGCGGCGCCGGCCGCGCGCACCACCGGAAGCACCGGATTGCCGGGGTCGGGTGGCCGGTGGATGATCACCCATCGGGCGTCCGCGTCGGCCGTTGCCGCGAGCGCGCGCCTGAGGAACGGCAGGTCGGATGCGTCGCCGTCGACGCCGAGGGTGATGAACGCCACGCGTCCATAGCGCTGCACCGAGCGGTCGCCGCCGCCGGGCCAGCCGAAGAGGTCGGCCAGGGGCTTGCCGCCCTTCCAGAGCGTGTCGTGATCGCCCACCACGCCCAGCAGGGGCCCCTGGGCGAGCAGCGGCCGCATGGGCCGGAAGATCGTCTGGTCGAACAGCACCGGGGCGGCGGCGAGGTAGACGTTGTCGCCGGTGGACACCGTGAAGGCCGGTCCCTGCGCGGCCGATACCCGTGCCACGGCGTACTGGTCCTCGCCGCCGACGCCGTAGTCGCCGAGGATGATGAATCGCACGGGGGCGCCCGCGGCCAGCGGCGGGGTGGTGACCGACCCGAACGCCCGTGCGGTGCCCGCGGTGTCGGCCACCCAGCCGTATCGCGTGCCGGGCGCGAGGCCGGTGAGGCGCCCGTCGCGCGCGGTGATCGTGCGCCCGTCCGGGCCCGTGGCGCGCACCTGCACCGCCTGCTCCGGGTCCACCTGCCAGGCGATGCGCGCAGACGTCGGCGATACGTTCGCCACCCACGGCCCCCGGGTGAAGGGGTCGGGCTCGGTGGGCAGCACGAACCGCAGCCAGTACAGCACCACGGCCATCACCAGGATGAGCATCACCCCGGCCAGCGCCGCGAGCGCGATGATCCAGCGCCGCAGAACGCGCTCGCCCCTCGTGAGGTCGGTCCCTGCCACGCCGCCAGTGTTGCACCGCACCGTGGTGGTGGCGTGGTGATCCGCGCGCGTGCTCGTCAACGCCACCGGCCCGGCGGCAACCTACGCCAGCGACTGGGCCCCGGCCACGGAGGCCTGCCGTCCTACAGGCCTGAGACCACGAGTTCGAGGGCCGATTGGACGAGGGCTGTCTGCTCACGGCGCGGGAGTTGCTGATACGGCCCTTCGAGGATCAACGATGAGAGGCCATGCACGAGGGCCCACATCGGAATCTCTGCGCCAGTCCGCCGCTCCGGGTCGAGGGCGCTGGCGACCACCATCTGGTCGAGCACCTCGCCAAGGATCCCGTAGGGGCTTTCACCCGCATCCTTCCCGTCCTCTCCCTGCAGCCTGTCGCTCGGGAACGTGGCTTCGGCGAAGATCATGCGGTATCGGCCGGGGTTCGCGATGGCGAAGTCCACGTAGGCGCGGCCGATGCCGATCAGCCGCTGCCGCGCCCGCTCGGAGTCGTCCAGCCCCGATGGAAGGCGTGAGCGGGTGGCCGCCCGCAGGGCTGCGCCCAGCTGCGCGAGCACGGCCACCTTGACGGCCATGACGAGTGCGTCGCGGTCCTCGAAGTGCCGGTAGGCGGCGGTGGGGGACACGCCTGCCCGACGTGCGGCCTCCCGCAGCGAGAGGGCCTCGGGCCCGCCCTCGGTGGCCATCTCCAGGCCGGCTGCCACCAGGGCCTGCGCCAGGTTGCCGTGGTGATACGGGGGCTGCCGCCGTGGTGCGCTGACCGTCTTCGCCATGGATTAAGTGTAGGTAAAAGGTGCGGCGCGCAGATGTGCACGGTGTAAACACCGCGTATATGTTTACACCGTCAACAATCCGGGATCGGGGTTCGCGATGGAGTCGTTTGGCCGCTGGATATATCGCTTCAGGGGATTGGTGCTCGGCCTGTCGCTGCTGCTCGTGGTGGGCGTGGGGTTCGTCGGATTCGGCGTGTTCGGCGCGCTGCAGGAGGAAGGGTTCACCGATGACTCCAGCGCCTCAGCCGCTGTGGCCCGCGTGCTGGCCGACGACTTCGACGAGCCCGCCACCGATGCGTTCCTGCTCGTGCGCTCGCCCGGGTCGGAGGTAACCGGCGGCGCTGCCGCCGAGGTGGGCCAACGGCTCACCCGCCAGGTGGCGGCCGTGGAGGGCGTGGCCGCCGTGCGGTCGCCGTGGTCAGCGGCGGGAGGCGACGCATTGGTGAATCCCGCCGGCAATGCCGGGCTCATCCTCGTGAGCATG
>SXZC01000181.1 GCA_005788075.1 Actinomycetota bacterium | reverse complement strand
GCCGCGGCACGGGTGACAGGCGCGGCGGAGGCCGGGGCGGCGGGTGCGGCAGGAACAGCTCGAGGGGCTGGAGGGGCAGGGGCGGGCGGCGGCGCTGTTGGCGCGCCCATCTCGAGGCGCTCCACCCGGGCGGCCACCCCCTCGATGCCGGCGTCGAGGTAGGGGCGCGAGAGCTTGGCCGCCACGAGCTCGAGCTGGATGCGCGGATCGGCCTGCCCGTGGCGGATGCGCACCTGGGCGTCGCCGATGAGGTCGATGGCCCGCACCACCTGCGTGGGGCTCAGCTGGTTGGCCTGGGCATGCAGGCGGTCGAGCTCCTCGGGGGCGAGGGCCCACTCCTCGCGGGCCTGCGCGCCCTGCTGCAGAAGGCACGTGTACCGCAGGTGCGTGATGAGCCCGCGCATGAGCTGCTCCGGGTCGGCTCCTCCGTCGAGCGTTCCCTCGAGCATCTCGAAGGCACCCGCGGCATCGCCCTGCGCCATGAGGTCGACCAGGTCGAAGAGCGTCTCGCGGCCCACCACGCCGAGCAGGTCGAGCGCATCGGCCACGTTCACGGTGCCATCCCCGAAGGTGGCGATCTGGTCGAGCAGGCCCAGGGCGTCGCGGTACGAGCCGTCGGCGGCGCGCGCCACCAGGTCGAGCGCCTGCGGGCTGGCCTCGATGCCCTCGGCGCCCGCCACCTTCTCGAGCACGGTCATGAGGTTGGCCACGCCGGGCTTGCGCAGCGTGTAGGTCTGCAGGCGCGAGCGGATGGTGGGGAGGATGTCCCAGGGATGCGTGGTGCACAGGATCACCACCAGCTGCGGCGGAGGCTCCTCGAGGGTCTTCAGCAGCGCGCTGGACGCGCCCTCCTGGATCTGGTGGGCCTCATCCATGATCGTCACGCGGTAGCGCGAGGCCACCGGCGCGTAGCGCACGCTCTCGAGCCACTCCCGCATCTCGTCGATGCGACGCGCGCTCGAGGCGGCGTCCACCTCCACCACGTCGAGCCAGTCGTCGCGCCCGATGCGCAGGCACGAGTCGCACTCACCGCATGGCGTGGGCGTGGGCGCCGGGAAGGCCTGGCAGTTCAGGCACCGGGCGAGGATCCTCGCCGTGGTGGTCTTGCCGGTGCCGCGCGGGCCCGCGAACAGGAACCCATGCGCGATGGTGCCGCGCTCGAGCGCGTTGCCCAGGGTGCGCGCCACGTGCTCCTGGCCGACGAGATCCTCGAATCGGCGGGGCCGGTAGCGGTTGTAGAGGCTCTGTCCTGGGTCTGTCACGTGGGATGAGGTGTGACCGTGCACCCGCCGTCGAATACCTGCCGGGAGGTGGTGCTCGGGGACTTGGCTCCGGCGAGGGAGCCCCACTGCGCGTGGGCGATTCCGCTTAAGGCTGCTTCCTTCCGGACCTGACCTGGTTCACGGTCGCCCACCGAATGGGACCTCGCCTTCAATGCTTCGTCTTCCGAGCCCATGCCTCCGAGAAGGACCCTCGGGCGGGGATTCAGCCCCGCTGTAGCGGATTGCGGATACAGGGCACCGCTAGCTCCCCGCCTAGCACGGTCACGGGGTGAGGATACTTCAGCCGGACTGCTTGCGCGCATCGGCGTCCGCCTTTGCCTGCGCGCGGGCCTCGGCCTTGGCCGCCTTGGCCTCGGCCTTCCTCTCTGCGGCGTCCTTCGGCATGATGCGCGGGCTGATGCGCTCGCCCTTCTTGCGGGCGTTCATCGCGCCGAAGATGGCCGCCACGCCGCCGCCGATCATGGCCATGGTGAGGGCGATGTAGAGCCACACGGTGGCGCCGCCCTGGGCGCCGGTGATGGCCCACATGATGCTTCCCCATGCGAGCCCGATCACCATCCCGAGGCCGATGATGCGGAACCTCTTGCCGTCGCCGCCCTTTTCGCGGATGCGCTCGCCCACTCCCATGCCGTGAGTGTACGGAAGCCCGCGGCGACTACAATCGCCCGCTGGCCCGCCCCGAGGAGGTCCCCATCGCCATCAGGGTCATGAAGTTTGGCGGCTCGTCCGTCGCCGACGCCGAGAAGATCAGGAATGTCGCCGGTCGCATCGCCGCCGCGCGCGAGCAGGGCGACGACGTCGTCGCCGTGCTCTCGGCCATGGGCAAGACCACCGACGGCCTCGTGGCGCTGGCCGACGAGATCTCGCAGTCGCCGGCGCCACGTGAGATGGACATGCTGCTCTCCACCGGCGAGCGGGTGTCATGCGCCCTCATGGCGATGGCGCTGCACGACCTGGGCCACGACGCGGCATCGTTCACCGGGTCGCAGGCGGGGATCCTCACCGACACCGCCCACACCAAGGCCAAGATCATCGAGATCAACCCCGGGCGGCTGCTCGATCAACTGGGCCAGGGCCACGTGGTGCTCGTGGCCGGCTTCCAGGGCATGTCCACCGATCGCAACGTCACCACGCTCGGTCGCGGTGGCAGCGACACCACGGCGGTGGCGCTGGCGGCGGCGCTCGACGCTGAGGTGTGAGAGATCTACACCGACGTGACGGGCGTGTTCACCGCCGACCCGCGCATCGAGCCCGGCGCCACCAAGCTGCCGCTCATCAGCCACGAGGAGATGCTCGAGATGGCGGCCTCGGGCTCGAAGGTGCTGGCGCTGAGATCGGTGGAGGTCGCGCGCCTGCACGACGTGCCGCTGCACGTGCGGTCATCATTCGCCCCCGATGAGGGGACCTGGATCACCAAGGAGACTCCCATGATGGAGAGGGCGTTCGTGTCGGGCATCGCGCACAAGAGCGACGAGGCGAAGGTCGCGCTGCTCGGCGTGGAGGACCAGCCCGGCGTGGCGGCCACGGTGTTCACCGCGCTCGCCGATGCGCACATCAACGTGGACACCATCATCCAGAACGTCGGCGTGGACGGCCGGGCCGACCTCTCGTTCACCGTGCCGCTCCCCGATCTTCGCAAGGCGCTCGAGGTGATCGAGGGCATGGGCGACCGCCTGCCGCACCGCGAGACGATCTCGGACGACCAGATCGGCAAGGTGTCGCTGATCGGCGAGGGCATGCGGTCGAACCCCGGCATCGCCGCCCTCATGTTCCGCGTGCTCGCGGCCGAGGGCATCAACATCCAGATGATCGACACCTCCACCATCCGCATCACGGTGGTCATCGCCCGGAGCGAGGTGGAGCGCGCCGTGCGCGCCCTGCACGAGGCCTTCGACCTGGCCAGCGAGGCGGAGCGCCGCAGTGTTTAACGTGGCCGTCGTCGGCGCAACGGGCGCCGTCGGCTCCACCATGATCCGCGTGCTCGAGGAGCGGGGCTTCCCGGTCACCGAGCTCAGGCCGCTGGCCTCCGCGCGCAGCGCCGGCACCATCGTGGAGTACCTGGGCAAGCCCTTCGAGGTGCAGGAGCTCACGGAGCAGTCGTTCGAGGGCATCCAGATCGCGCTGTTCTCAGCCGGTGGCCAGCGCGCCCGCGACTTCGCGCCCGCGGCGGTAGAGGCCGGCGCGGTGGTCATCGACAACTCCTCGGCGTTCCGCATGGATCCCGCCGTGCCGCTGGTGGTGCCCGAGGTCAACGAGGCCGACATCGAGGGGCACCAGGGCATCATCGCCAACCCCAACTGCGTGGCCGCGCCCCTGGTGGTGGCGCTGAAGCCCATCGCCGACGCCGTCGGCCTCGAGCGGGTCATCGTGTCGTCGTACCAGTCGGTGAGCGGCACGGG
>SXZC01000180.1 GCA_005788075.1 Actinomycetota bacterium | reverse complement strand
GTCTTCGCGTCGAGGGACTCCTTCTCGGCGATGGTCTGCACGCAGAGCACCTCGATGGCCTTCGGGCCGAGCCGGTAGAGCCCGACGCCGTTCGCGCTGATCGATCGGTTGAGGTCGGTGGCCCGCGACGCCGCCCAGGCGCAGCCCTGGCCTTCCGGGCAGAGGTCCGCGGGCATGCCCTCGATGCGCCCGGTGGAGTCGCCGACCATGAAGTGCACGCGGCTGACATCCCCGCCGGCGCTGGTGATGGCATCGGTGATGGCCTTGGTGCCCTCGGTCCACATGCGGTAGTCGACGTCCGCGCTGTAGTTCGGGTACATCTCGAGCCAGTAGCTCTCGCCCTTCGCCACGGCGGAGAGCGCGTTGCCCCACTCGGCGGCCTCATCACCCCCGGCCATGATGCCCTCGATCATCTGGATCGGGATGTACATCACCACGCGATCGGCGTAGGTGGACCCCCACGGTGACTCGTCCTCGAGCAGTGCCATGGCGTCGTTCAGGCGCTTGCCGGCAGCCCCCTTGAACTCCACGCCGATGTCATCGATCGACACCAGGTGCGACGTGCAGGGCATGCGCTTGGTGCAGGTGGTGTCCACGGCCACGCGCACCCGCCGCGCGATCTCCTCGGCCGGCAGCTTCGCGAGCGTCACGCCGTCGAGGCGCGCGATGCGGTACGCGGGCGGCAGCACGGTCTGCGCGGCCGGCATCTGCCGGAACACCTGCACGTTCTCGAGCGGGCCCGCCCCCGTGGGCAGGAGGCGGTCGAGGATCGTGCTGATGCTGAACTCCGACAGGTAGATGATGTGCCGCTGCGCGCCCGGCGTGGCAGGAGTGCCCGCATCCGGTACGCCCGCACCGTTCTGCTCGCCGCTCCCGGAGTTGCTCACCATCCCGCCGCACCCGGCGGCCACGATCATCGTGAGTGCTCCCAGCGCCGCGGCGAGGGTGGCGAGGGGTCTCCGTCGGGTCATGCCCGCAATCTACCCCTCACCGGATCGACCGTTCTCCGGATTTCGGACCGCCTTGCGGGTACCGTGCGCGCACGGCGACGACGTGGGAGTGCCATGAAGCTCGAGCCCCTGTACCGCGCGGTATTTCGATATCCCGATGGCGGGCACGGAACCGTGCTGGAGGGTGAGGCCGGCAGCGAGGGTCACTACTTCTTCGTGGCCGAGGGCGAGGTGACCGGGAGGATCTCCGGTCGCATGCAGGCCGCCAACCACCCCCGCTCGCGCATCGACAAGAACGCCCTGCCCAACATCCAGGGCGCGATCACCACCGACGACGGCGCGACGATCATCTTCGACTGGCATGGCTTCGCCCGCCCGGCACCGCCATCGCCGCGGCAGATCGTGGTTGCCGCCACGCACACGTCGGGTGACGAGCGCTACGCGTGGCTCAACAACGTCGTGTGCGTGGGGTGCGGCGAGATCCGCCCGCTGGACGACTCCGGCGCCGCCCGCAACGTGGTGGGTGGCCGCATTGACTTCGTCATCGAATTCTCTGAGCTCATCTGGGAGCCCATCGACCCACAGGAGGCCTGATGTTCCTGCTGCGCGCCACGTACAACCGCCCCATCGAGGAGGTCGACCAGCTCCTCGAGGGCCACAAGGCCTGGATCATGAAGAACTTCGACGAGGGGCGCATCCTGCTCACCGCTCGCCAGGTGCCGCTCGTGGGCGGAATCATCCTGGCCCGCGGGGAGAGCGCCGAGGAGATGTGGGCGATGCTCGAGGAGGATCCCTTCAAGAGCTCTGGCATGGCCGACTATGAGGTGCTCGAGTACGCGCCGGTGCGCGCAGCCGAGGGCGTGGAGGGCCTGCTGGAGGACTGACCGGACGCCCCCGGGTCAGTCGCCACCTGCCCCGGCGCCGCGGGGTGCCGTTTCCTGGGTGGCGCCGACCCGTCGGGGCTTGCCCCATTCGTCGCGCTTGCGGATGGCGGCGATGGTGCCCTCCACGCGCCAGACCGCGAGCAGCTGGTGCACCACGAACGACTCGATGATGGCGTCGCGCACGAGGCGCAGGAAGTCGGTCGGCCGGTTGTATGTGCGGTAGGTGGCCTCCTCCACCACGAGCGCGGCGCTGGAGAAGAACGCGCCGATGCCGAGGCTGATGAGGAAGAGCACCACGGCGAATGACAGCGGTATCTCGCCGCCCAGCCACAGGATGATGACCAGCGGCATGGTGATGACCTCGGCGATGGGGCCGAGCACCTCCACCACCCAGAAGTAGGGCATGCCGAAGGTTCCGATCACGCCCGAGCGGCGCCGGAAGGCCACCTCGCGGTGCGCCCAGAGGGTCTCCACGAGGCCCTGCTGCCACCGCATCCGTTGCCTGCGCAGGCTGCGCCAGTCGCTCGGCACCTCGGTCCAGCACACGGGGTCGGCCACGAACAGCACCTTCGCGCGGCGCCCCTCGGACAGCGCCTTGTGGTGGATGCGCGTGACCAGCTCGGCGTCCTCGCTCACGGTCTTCACCGAGTAGCCGCCGACATCCATCACCGCATCGCGGCGGAACATCGCGAAGGCGCCCGAGATGATGAGCAGCGAGCCCGCCTTGCTCCACGCCATGCGCCCGAGGAGGAACGCCCGCAGGTACTCGACCACCTGCACGCCCACGATCACCTTCCTGTCGATGCGGGCCTCCACCACCCGGCCGCCACGCACCACGCAGCCATTGGCGACGCGCACGATGCCGCCCGTGGCCACGGTGTCGGGCTCACGCACCATGGGCTCGGCCACCCGTAGCAATGCCTTGGGGTCGAGGATCGAGTCGGCGTCAACCGAGCAGAACAGGGGGTACCGCGCCACGTTGAGGCCGGCGTTCAGGGCATCCGACTTGCCGCCCTGCGCCTTGTCGACCACCAGCACCTTCGGGTGACGGCGCGACCTCAGCAGCTGCCGCACGGGCTGCGTGGGGAGGATGTCCGGGACCTCCTGATGGGCCGGCTGCAGGTCCAGGTGACGGGTGAGCAGGGCGAGCGTGGCATCGGTGGAGCCGTCGTTGACCACGATCACCTCCATCGTCGGGTACTGCAGCGCGAGCATGGAGTCGACGGTGCCGAGCACGCCCGCCTCTTCGTTGTGCGCGGGGATCACCACCGACACCGGCAGCAGCACGCCCGAATCCCCGAGTTTCTCGGCCACCATCGCGCGCCGTGCCAGCGCGCCGCGCCGCACCCCGGTGACGGCCTCGAGCAACTGCCCGGCCTGCAGCAGGCCCGCCGCCAGGAAGTAGAAGCCGAACACGACCGCGACGATCGAGAGCACCGACACCGCGTCACCCGACCGTCAGGGGCATGGGCATGCTCGGACCCGCAGAGGCGCCGGGAGCGGCCTGAGCATCACCCATCGCCTCCACGAGGCGCGCCTGGTGCTCCACCGTCCACGGCGCGTCAGCGGGAAGGCTGGAGTACCCCTCGACCGCCGTGCCCTCCACGGCGCTCATCGCCGCGCGCGCGCGGGCCGTCACCCAGAAGCTGGGGTCGTGGGCCAGGTAATGAAGCAGGGGCAGGCCCTCGGAGCCGAGCAGTGCCCCGATCGCCGTGGCCGCCGCCGCACGCACCTCGGGGTGGGGGTCCTCGGCACCGGCACGGAGCGCATGCCGCAGGCGCGTGCGGTCGCAGTGGCCGTCCACCACGAACAGCGCGCTCAGCACCCGGCGTCGCACCTCGACATCCACATCACCCGCACGTGCCAGCAGCGCCGCCGCCGACTGCCGATCGCCCCGGTGCGCCACCGAGGACACTGCCACGCGCCGCACGCGGGCATCCCGGTCGAAGAGCATCTCGGCGACCCCCGTTGCGGCGCTCGGCCCCATCCGCTTGAGCGCGGCGAGCGCCACGCGGTCGGGCAGCACCCCGCTCCGCACGTTGTCGGCCACGATCGGTGCGGCGGCCCCGTCGAGTACGTCTGCCAAGGCCAGCACGGCTGCCACCCGCACCTCGGAGTCGTCATCGCTGAGCAGGCGGACGAGCGCATCCACTCCCTCCAGTGCGCGCATGTTGCCCAGCTGCGTGGCGGCGAAGGCGCGATTCCACGACAGCCGTGATCGGCTGTGGCGCAGGGCGGCATCGACGAAGCCCTCTCTGCGCAGCCAGTCGAGCACCTCCGCGTGGGTTCGCGCGTCGAGGTCGGGGATGCGCGCCGCCATGGCATCACCCAGCGTGCGACTGTCAACGCGCAGGTCGCGCACGGAGGGCATGTCCTGTCCCTCGCGGGCGAGCACCACGAGGCGGTCGGCCACCGCACGGGTCTCCAGGCCGCGCCGCCTGAGCCGGCGCACGCGCAGCATCATTGCCAGCAGCACGAGTACAACGCCGATGGCCACCACCACTCCCGCGATGGCGAGGATGATCAAGACGAGAGTGAGGCTGAGTCCGGCCAAGGACGCCCGATTCCGGAGAAACTGTCGGCTTTCCCGGTTGAGGTTAGCGCGACCCCCTCAACCCGGCGGCGCGCAGAGGTATGGCTCCGGCTACGGGATGAAGTACATCGGGTTCGGCAGCAGGAACCCGGCATCGGCGTGGCCCAGGCTCATGTCGCTCACCTGGTCGCCCAGTGACAAGGCGATCTTCCAGCCCTTCTTCTCGAGTCCGGCCCGGGCGCGCGACTTGTACACCGCGGCCGTGAGCGCTTCATCCTGCGGTGAGCGCAGGATGATCTGCCTCACGCCGGTGACCCCGATCGTCTCGAGGCATGAGGCCGTGTAGGGCGCCTGCGCCTGCTTGCGCCCGCTGATCACCACGATCGCCACGCCACGCGCCTTCGCCCGCCGGAGCAGGTTCACGCTGGGCTGGATCGCCGGCGTGCCGCAGGCCTGCATGATCTGGTCCTGTACCGGGGGGTTCTCGGTCCAGTTGACGGCCGGATCGGCGTAGTACTGGTACCAGCTCACGAGGGTGTCGTCCATGTCGCTCACCACCATGGCCCGGCACTTCCGCACCTTCGCCACCGAGGCCTTCTTGCCGCACGTGCGGTCGAGCCAGGAGTCGAGGTAGGTGCGGGCCCTGCTGACCGTGCCGTTGATGTCGGCGGTGTATCCGCCGCTCTGGCGCAGCGCCACGATGTTCGCGCCCATCGCGGGGCTCACCAGGTAGTCGGTGGTCACCGAGAGCGGCGGCAGGTGCTGGTCGGATCCCACGATGGGGGTCTTCGCGGTGGCGCCGCCGTAGCCGAAGCTGACCACGGCACCGTTCCCCGCAGCGGGGATCGCCAGCGCGAGGGCGCCGGTGGCGATGGCGAGGGCGGTGCGGGGGCGCATGCCGGAACCCTACGCCCGGCACGCCTCATTCACCACGCCGTTCCCGATTCGGCGCGGCGCGCCAACGCCAATAGAGTCAAGATCGTGCCGCTGCGCGCTCTCATCGTTGGGGCCTCCACGGCCGTCCTCGCGGTCGGCCTGGCGGGCTGTGGCTCGTCATCCACCCCGTCGTCGGACACGGCCGGCGCATCGCTCACCCTTCCGCCTGAGGCGGGCCACGTGCACGGCATCGCCCCCACGCCATCGGATGGCATCGTCATCGGCACGCATGGCGGGCTGTACGCACCGGGGGCCGATGGGGCCATGGCTCGACTGGGGGAGGTCGCCGACTACATGGGGCTCGCCTCCCTGCCGTCGGGCACCCTCCTGTCATCAGGCCACCCCGGGCCGGAGAGCGACGAGCCCGACCCCCTCGGCCTGCGCCGCTCAGACGACGGGGGCGCCACGTGGACGCGCATCGAGTCGGTGCCGCGCGACGACTACCACGTGATCGAGGCCGGCGGCAGCCGCGTCTACGCGGTGGGAAGCGATGGGGCCATCTATGCGGGCGGGACGCCCACCACGCTCGCGAAGGTCGGCCAGGCCCCGGAGGGGATCATCGACATGGCGGTGAACCCCACGCGAGGGAACGTGGTGGTGGCGGCAACGCAGTCCGGCATGCGGCGCTCCATTGACGGGGGCCGCACGTGGGCTGCAGCCGGCGATCGCATCGGCCTCGTGTCGTGGGCCCGTCCCGGGGCGCTGTTCATCGTCGATGCCAACGGCGATGTCGCGATGAGCGCCGACGACGGTGCATCGTGGTCGGCCCGCGGTTCCATCGATGCGCCGCCCGCGGCCCTGCTGGCGACCTCGGCGCGCGAGCTCGTGGCGGCCGACCACGAGGCTCGCATCCACACCTCGGACGACGGTGGGCGCACGTGGTCGTAATCCCCGTGGCGTGTCGGTGATGCAGGCCCTCATCGCCACGTGGAAGCGGCTTCGCGGCTGGTCGTGGCCGCGCGACTATCCCATCGCGCAGTTCCCCAACCCGCCGCTCATCATCGGCCTGGTCGCCCTTGGCCTGCGCTCCGTGGCCTCGGGCACGTGGGCCGATGCCCTTGGCGCCATCGGCTACGTGTTCATCGGCGTCTGGGCCTACCTCGAGCTCACGGCGGGCGTCAACCTGTTTCGCCGCGTTCTGGGCCTCGCCGGGCTGGCCTACATCGTCGTCGCGATCACGCGAGGCCTCGCCGGCTAGGCCCCGACATGCGTCTGCGGCCCCCGGGTCCATCCCGATCTTGATCTCATCCGCCAGGGCGCCGTAGGCGTTGACCGCGTTGAGGCACGCCGTGGCGTTGGCGTCGTCAGCGGCACTGCCCGCGGCCTCGAGCCCGGCCCGAACCTGATTGGGTACGGGGCAACGGCTCCGAAAGGACTCTCCCATGGCCGCCCCCGCCCGCATCGCCCTGTGGCTCGTAGGCATCATCGTCATCGCCGGTGTGGCCATCGCTGCGGGCGCCCGCTCCGATGCGCCGGCCCGCGTCACCGCATGCGTCAGCACCGCACCGGCGCACGCACCGATGCTCAGCACCGTCGACGGCAGGTGCCCCCGCGGGATGAATGCGACCTCGTGGAGCACATCCGGCCCGCGAGGGCCGCGTGGCCTGAAGGGCGATGCCGGGATGCGGGGTGCCATGGGTCCCATCGGCGCCACGGGTCCTGTCGGCGCCACCGGTCCTGCGGGCGCAACGGGTCCCGCCGGTGCCACGGGTCCTGCCGGCCCGTCGCGCGTGGTGATCTCCCGCCGCTCGTCCCAGGTGCCCATGCCGACCGGCATCCCGGTGAGCATCGCCGCCCTGCCGGTGGAGGCGGGTAAGAAATACCTCCTCACCGGTGTCGTGTATGCGGTGCCCAACGGGGATGTCATGTACTGCTCGATCGGAGTGGCCACGAGCGACGACGTGACCGGACCCGCGCAGGCGTGGTCTGCGACGGCACCGAACCTGAACCCGCCGGACGCGGGCTCGTTCACGGTGACCGGGGTGTGGACGGGGGGCGCGGGTACGGCCACGCTGTGGTGCACGAAGACCACGGGTTCCGGGGGCCTGTACGCGAACTCCGGCAGCGAGCTCGTCGCCATGGAGGTCGGCGAGGCCTCTGTCGTGGACTACCCCTGAGCCGAGGTACACGAAAGGCCCGCCGGAGCGGGCCCTTCGACTGACGGGAGTGACGGGACTTGAACCCGCGGCCTCAGGATTGACAGTCCTGCGCTCTAACCAGCTGAGCTACACCCCCAGGCACCAGCGGTGAGCAATGGGCGGTGACGGACTTGAACCGCCGGCCCCCTGCTTGTAAGGCAGGTGCTCTACCAACTGCGCTAACCGCCCCAACGGGCCGGAGGACAGTAGCAGTCAGTCGATCCAGTCGGGGGCCTCAGCGGATCCCCCGATCACGGCCACCAGCTCGTCTGCCACCTCGCGCGGGTCACGCCCCTGCGCGAGCCCCGGGGGCTCGCCGGCGAGCGGGCGGGCGGCGAGGCCGGTCTCCATATGCGGGGGGCGGGCATCGATCACGCGCACCCCTGCGCGGCGCATCTCGCGGCGGAAGGCGGTGTCGAAGGCGGTGAGACCTGCCTTTGCCGCCGAGTAGGCCGCGAGGCCGGCCATCGGCTGGTTGGCCACCACCGCCGATACCTGGGCGATCACGCCGTCCTTGCCAAGGTGGCGTGTGGCGGCGCGCGCCACGAGGATCGGCGCAATGAGGTCGAGGTCGACGACCTGCCGCAGCACGGCCTCGTCCAGCTCGGCCACCGGACCGAAGGCCACTGCGCCTGCCGACATCACCACCACGTCGAGGCCGCCCAGTGCCTGCGCGGCCTCGTCCATCACGGCGTCGGGCACGCCCGGTTGGGTGAGGTCGCCGGCCACCGGGTGGCCGCCCACCTCTGCGGAAATCAGCTGCAGGCGCTCCGCGTCGCGGCCGTGCACGGCCAGCACCGCGCCCTGTGCCGCCAGCGCCCGTGCGATCTCGGCGCCGAACCCACCGGTCGCCCCCAGCACCACTGCTCGTGCCCCGTTCAAGTCCATGCCAGGACGATAGGTCGGAATGCCAATCGCGCACGGGGTGAACGGCTAGGCCAGGTCCTCCCCGGCCTCCGCATCCGGGTGGCTGCCCTCCGGATGGGGGCGCCCCCGCATGTAGGCATAGATGGCCACCCCGATGAGGGCGCCGATGATCGGCCCGATGAGATAGGCCCACAGCCCCACGAACTCCCCCGTGGCCACGGCCGGCCCGATTGAGCGAGCCGGGTTCATCGATGCGCCCTCCATGAGGCCCATCACCAGCCCGATGACCGCGACCGTCACTCCGATGGCCACCGCGGCGAGCGCCCCCTGGGCGCGGGTGTCCGTTGCCACGGCCATCACCACGAGCATGAGGATCGCCGTGATCACGATCTCGATGCCCACGGCCCCGAGGTCGCTCACGTCGAATGGTTGCGTCACGGAGAGCCCGCTCTCGGTGCCGAACAGGCCGGCCACGGTGAGCGCGCCAGCCATCGCGCCGGTGACCTGTGCAACCCAATACGGCGCCACCTCGCGCCATGGGAAGTGTCGCCCGGTGGCGAAGGCAAGCGTGACCGCCGGGTTGATGTGCGCCCCGGAGAGGTGCCCGATGGCGAAGATGACCATCGCCACCACGAGTCCCCATGCCACCGCGACGCCGACGTGCCCTCCGAGCAGTCCATCGAAGCGGTAATCGGCAGCGGCCGCCGCGCAGCCCCCGGCCACGAGGATGTACGTGCCGATGAACTCCGCCACGAAGCGGCGGGGGAGGTCGGGTGCGCCATGCACGACCCCAACGCTACCGGTGCGCCCCCGGGGCGCCGGAACGTGACACGGGGGAACTCGTTCGCTGGCGGCGAAAGCGATTGCGGTGATACCTTCGCACTCGACACGAACGATCGACACGGGCATGGGATGCCCGGTTCCTCACGAGGAGGGACACATATGAACACGATGCGCGCGGAGCGCGATCGCCTGGCCACCGAGGGAGTGGTGGCCCACTACAGCAGGGGCGGCTTCGGCCAGTACCACCGCCTCGACTGCCCCGAGGCTCCCCATCGCGGCGACCCCGGGGTGCGCGACACCATCCACGGTCCGTGGAAGTACCTGGCGGCCCACTGGTCGCCGTGCCAGGTGTGCCGCCCGCCGGCGGACGCCCTTGACGCGGAACCCGGGGTGCAGGCCGCCTGACCCCTCGCGGGGCAAGGTAGCCTCACGCCTCCTGGCCCCCATCGTCTAGCGGTCCAGGACGCCGCCCTTTCACGGCGGTAGCGCGGGTTCGAATCCCGCTGGGGGTACTTACGGCGCCAGGCTGCAGGTGGAATGGGAGACGATGCTCACGCGCACCGTCGCCTGGGTGTCGAGGTTGCTCAGCGCCTGCGTGTTCGCATACTTCGCGCACCCCACGAAGTTGCCGAGGCCCCCCAGGTCGGTGTCGCCATCGGCAACCGGGTCGAGTTGGCTGCCGCATGCCGTGACGCCTCGCGTGGACCCGTAGATGCCGACGCCGGCAGTGCCGCCGCCGGTCTGGCATGCGTAGAGCTCCGTGCCCAGCCCCCCGATGGCGTGCGCGTTCACGGATGCGCCGGGCGCCAGCAGGCACTGAACCATCTTGACGGGGCTGGTCCCCGTGGCCTGCAGGTGCATCCCGCACGGGCTGACCGCGGCATCGTCGATGAATACGCGCGCGGCCGCGTAACGGCCGGGTCTCAGCGGTTCCGTGTGCCTGAATCCCAGCTCCCGGCTGCGCGGCAGGGCGCGGGTCGTGAACGTCACCCGCGACCCGCTCACGACCGGCAGGCTCAGTTCCACCACGTGCGTCCGGTCCTGCCCGCGGCGCGACAGCACCAGCGCGGCGTTGGGCGGGTCGGTGTCGAAGCCGCTGGCCGTCCACATCTGTGCCAACTGGCGGAGCGTGATGGATCCGGCTCGACGCTCTGGGCGGTCGGTGAACCAGGTGACCCGGGTGGGGGCGGGAAGCGAGAGCTGCGCCGGTCCTCCGCCGGGCGAGGCGATCACGGCGTTGCGGGCGTCCACCGAGTAGAGGATGCCGGGCGGCGTGCTGGCCAGCGCGGCGCCGGCGGCCGCGGACAGAACGGCCGTGGCGGCGAGGGCGAGGGCCAGGCGGGGTGTGAGTCGGGGCATGCAAGCCGGTGTAACCCGCACCCCGCCGTGCCATGCGGCCGTCAGGTCATCAGGTGACCTTGATGGTCCCCTTCATCACGGTCTTGTGCGGGGTGCACTCGTAGGCCACGGTCGCGCCCTTCTTCAGCGTCACCTTGACGGTCTTCGAGCCATTCGCGAAGACCGGCGTGGCGGAGGAGCCCACCTTGAGGTTGTGCGGGATACCGGAGTTGTTCACGTACTTGAACGTGTACGTGCCGGCCTTGAGCGTCTTGGGCATTCCCGTGAAGGCCATCGGGTTGCTCTTCGGGGTGGTCACGGTGACGGTCGTGGACTTCTGGGCCAGGGCGGGCGCTGCGGCGACTGCCAGCGCGGCGGCCGTGGCGGCCCCGATTGCGACTGCGCGTGTGCGGATTGACATCTGTCGTCCTTTCGCACTGTTGCGGTATTTCGCTCAAAGGTAGGCCCATCTGACGTGCTGGTAAGGGGGTACGGTCGCGGTACGTCCCGGCATGGGCGTGACGACCGTCCGGGAAGCGCCCGCACGTGGCTCATCGGGACATACGGCGCCGCGGGGGTCTGGTGGAATACCCGCTGGTTCCTGAAACCCGCTGAGAGAGAGTTGATGGCCGAGCTGCCGCCCATCCCGCCGATGCCGAAGTTCATGACCGCGTTCATCACCGCCACGGTGTGCGTGGTGATCGCCGTCATCGTGATGATCGTCGTGTTCAACGCCGCCGGCTAGGCGGTCGCACCCCCGAGCCTCCCGCCTCGCGGCGCTCAGGCGAGCGCCAGCCCCAGGGCGAACCCCGCGGCTCCGAGCACGAGCCCGCCGATCACAGGCCCCACGAGGTTGAGCAGGGCGGCATTCCAGCGCCTCCCCTCGGCGAGCTCGTCTGTCTCCGCCATCCAGGTGGAGAACGTCGTGTAGCTGCCGAGGAAGCCGGCACCGAGCACCAGTACCAGCCCGTGCGCCGGCTCCATCCCGACGAGCAGGCCGAGGAGGAACGTGCCGAGCAGGTTCACCGCCAGCACGCCCCACGGGGCACGGAGGCGGAAGGCCCGCGACATCAGGCGCCCGGTGCCGAACCGCGCCAGCGCCCCGAGCGCTCCCGCGGGCGCCGCGAGCACCCACGCAAGCGCGCTCAACGGATCACCCGCGCCATCACGCGACGCGTGGCCACGATGGCGAGGAGGCCGAGCACCACGGTGGCGGACACGTAGAGCACGGCCGTCCCCGACAGCCCCCGGCGCATCAGGCCGAGTGCCTCGATCTGGATGCCCGCGAAGGTGGTGAGTGAACCGCAGAACCCCACGGCCGCCAGCGGGTGGAACCAGTGGGGCAGGGCTGGGCGCCAGGCGATGAGCCCCGCCACGACGGCCAGCAGCACGGTGCCCACGATGTTCACGACGAGCGTGCCGATGGGCCACCTCTCGCTGGGCAGTCCTTCGGCCAGGCCAGCGCGCACGAGCGCGCCGATGGCTCCGCCGACGGCGATGGCGACGAGTGCTGCGGCACGGGGGCTCACGGGGTCAGCCTAACGCCGCATCGCGTACCATCGCGCCGCCGCGCCCCGGCCGCTGGCCGCACGTCCGCGTGGCGCCCTTCCCTGACGCACCGCCCCGGAGCCGCGCCGCATGCATCGCCGAATGATCCTCGCCGCCCTCATCACCGCCCCTGCCTGCGCCCTCGCGCTGGCGACATCCGCGACGGCGGCGCACCGGCCCATCGAGGTCGTGGGGGGATCGCTGGCATCGATGACCGGGTCGGCGAGTGCGTACGGCATCTCGCAGGCGCGCGGCGCGTCGCTGGCCGCGGCCGAGACGCGTGGCACGCCCGTGCGCGTGCGGCTGCGCCTGGCGGATGACCAGTCGGCCAACCAGATGGCGATCTACCAGATGACCGGGTTCGTGGGCGGGCGGGTGTCGGCCGTGCTGGGCCCGACGCTCTCGGGCGTGGCAGCCGCCGCCGACCCCATCGCGGGCGCTGCGGGAATCCCGGTGCTGGGCGTCACCAACACCACCCTCGACATGTCCGCGGCGGGCCCGACCTTCTGGCGGGTGAGCCTGTCCGAGAACCGGCTCATCCCGGCGTCGGTGGCCTACGCCAACGACAAGCGCGACATCACCACGGCCTCGCTGGTGTCGGTGACCGGCGATGGCTACTCCGAGGGCGCCGCCCAGGCCTTCCGCTCGGCCGCGGCCGACCAGGGCATCCGCCTGCTCGCCGACGTCAGCATGCCCGCCGGCAGCGGTCGGGCCGACGCCCTCATCGCCCAGGCCGTGGCCCCCGGGCCGCAGGCCATCTTCTTCGCGGCGCGCAGCGCCGATGCGGTGAACCTCGCGGTGGCCGCGGCGGGATCGTCGCTCATGAAGGTGGGGGGCAACGGCTACAACACGCCCGACGTGCTGCAGTCGGCGGGATCCGCCACCGATGGCTTCATCGTGAGCGCCTCGTGGAACCCCAACAAGCGGGACGCCGCGAGCCGCGCCTTCGTGCGCGACTACCGGGCGAAGTACCGCTCCACCCCCGATGCCTTCGCCGCCCAGGGCTTCGGCGGGGTGCAGCTGCTCGCCGCCGTCGCTTCCGCAGGGCACGGCGGCGCACCGGACCGCGTGCTGGCCGGCCTGCGACGGGTGCGGGCAGTGCCATCGGTGCTCGGCACCATGCGCTTCACGCCCGGCGTTCGCGAGGCGGTGTATCCGGCCACCGTGCAGGTGGTGCAGGGCGGCAAGCTGCTGCTGGCGCCCTAGCTGGCCCTGCGGTCCTGAGGCGCCCGGCCCGGCGCGGCCGGGACTAGGCCTCGATGCCGGCGGCCACGCGGCGCTTCACGCGGGCGAGCATGCCGGCCATTCCGCGCATGCGCAGGGGGGTGACCAGCTCCTCGAGCCCCATCGAGAGGTAGAAGTCGTTCGGGGTGGCGAGCACCTCCTCGGGGGTGGCGCCGTCCAGGCCCTCATGCAGCACCGCGGCGAACCCGCGTGAGGTCGGCGCCTCGGGCGGGGCATCGAAGTAGAGGCGCACCTCCTCGGGCGCCACGTCGACCGCGAGGAAGAGCGGTGCTTGGCACTCCTCCACCGGCTCCATGCTGTCGCGGTCCTCGAGCAGGCGCTCGGGCAGCGGCGGAAGGGAGTTGGCGAAGTCGAGGAGAAGGGGCAGCCGGAGCTCCTTCGGCGTGTCCGCGAACTCCTCGACGATCTCGTGGAGCTTGTCCCTCACTTCTCGATCGGCACCCGGACGGCGTTGCCCCACTCCACCCACGAGCCGTCGTAGTTGCGCACCTGGTCGAAGCCCAGCAGGTGGTGAGTTAGATTCTCATGAGCACTGGCTGGCGG
>SXZC01000179.1 GCA_005788075.1 Actinomycetota bacterium | reverse complement strand
GGAGCTCGTCGGGCTCATCACCCGAAGGTCGCAGGTACGAATCCTGCCCCCGCTATCCACGAGGGCCCCGGTCGGGGCCCTCGATCGTTCCGGAGGATTCCATGGCCCCACCCCCACCCGACAGCCGCCGCCCGATCCTCGCCGCCGTGGCCATCGTGCTCATCGTGGGGCTGGTGGTGCTCTTCATCGTCGCGATGTAGGCGGACGCGCCCGCCCTCGGTTCTTGCCTGCCCGGGCCGCCGCGAAACCTCACGTGAGGCACGATGCCAGTGGCTGCGGTACCGTCACATACAGCCTCCCACTCCCGAGCAAAGGTTCACCCCATGAAGCCGTCCCTCCGTCGCATCCTCGCCGTCACGGCCCCGGTCGCCGTGCTCGCCGCCGCTTCGACGGCCTCCGCCGGCCTGCTTGCGACCCCCTCGTACCTCACCGACAACAAGGTGTATCCGACCGTGCTGGATACCGACGGGTCGTCATACGTCGATGTGGCGGTGCGCTGGGCGCCGCATCTCCTGCGCCGCGGGAAGGCGTCACACCAGATGAGGGTGACGCTCACCGGCAAGGGCCGGAAGGGGGCGCCGCTCCGCTTCGACGCCAAGACGATCAAGCGCGGCGCGACCAGCTACGAAGTGGTGCGACTGCGAATCAGGGGGAAGCAGCGCGGGGCCTACCGCAACGCACGCAGCATCGTCGTGAGCAGTGCGCATCATTGGGATTCACCATCGGATCCGGACACCAGCGCGAATGCGGTCGCCGTGAGTAACGCCAATGTGCGTGGTGCCCAGAGGACGAACGCCGTGACCGGGCGCGCCCTGCGCGAGTGTGACGTCGCCACGATCTTCACGGGGACAAGGGCGGAGAATTGCGACCTGCGCGGCGCCGATCTCACGGGCGCCGACCTCAGCGGGGTCAACCTCTCGGGCGCCACGCTCGACAACGCGCGACTCGACGGCGCGAAGCTGCGCAACACGAACCTCGCGGGCGCATCGATGGTAGGAACCACCATGCGCGGGGCGACAATGCCCGCCACCGAGCAGCAGGCGTTCACGCAGCCGGAGGACGGCAACGGCACGACCCCCGGCGGCGGCACGATCCGTTCCGCCATCTACGCCGCCACCACCAGCGTGGACGTGGTGATGTACGACTTCGGCAGCACCAACGTCGTGAAGTGGCTCCAGGATGCCATCACGCGCGGCGTGAACGTGCGCGTGGTCGTGAACTCCGGCCTGCTGGAGCCGACCTGCTACCAGGTCTCCCCGCCATCGCCGGGATGCGTCTGGACGCCCAAGGCCGACAGCACGTATGCGATGGAGTACCAGCTCGCTCAGGCGGCAAAGGCCGCCGGGCGCGCGAACGACCCGATGGCGTACCGCGTGCAGTTCTCCTCCCAGAACTTCCAGATCACCCACCAGAAGACGATCATCGTCGACGCCGCCGACAAGGCGACGGGAGCCCCGCTGGCGCCGTCCGCCCTGCCGCCCACCGCGAAGGCGATCGTCAGCACCGGGAACCTCCAGGCGTTCCCGAACTTCTGGGGACAGCGGACGCTCAAGTGGACCGACTACTCGACGAACCCGCCCACCAAATACGGGCCCTTCAACATCAACCCGAACTACCTGAGCAACCCCGCCTACTCGTGCACGACGGGCTCTGCGCCCTACGCGAAGGCGCCCTACAACCTCGACGGCGCCGGCCAGCCATGCCAGGCCGAGTGGTCACCGCGTGACTTCGGCGTGACGGTGACCGATGCCGACATGATCGCCCGCATCCAGGGCGTCTTCGTCTCGGACGTCAACTGCGACGACAACGACGTGGACAACGTCCAGCGCAAGACCAGCGCGGGCGCCACGATCGCGGGCCTCGTGCCCGACCCCAAGGGATCGGACCCCATCAGTGCCGCCTGGCCAGAGACCTGGTCGAACGGCGCGATGACCACGTCAGCATTTCAGTACCCGCCGGCCGTGCCCGGGTACTTCAACGCCGATCCGTACCCGAGCTACCTCCGCGGCAACGACCTCGCGCGGCAGTCGGCGCTCATCAACAGCGCCAAGACGTCGATCTGGGTCTACAACGAGGAGATGAACTACACGAACAAGACCGGGACGGGGCTCCAGGACCTGCTCGCGGCCAAGGCGAAGAGCGGCGTCGACGTCCAGGTGGTGATGTCCGGCACCGTGAGCCCGGGTAACACGTGGGCCAAGGCGTACAACGCGCTCGTGGCCGCCGGTGCGAAGGTGTGGCTCGTCGATGAGGCCACACCGGGCAACGTCTACGTGCATGCCAAGGCAATCATCGCCGACGGCATCGACGGATGGATCGGATCCCAGAACATGGGGTACGCCTCGGTCAACTGGAACCGCGAGCTCGGCGTCGGCCTCACCAGCCGCCCCGACCCCACGGCGGCGGCAATCCCGAGCCTCCTGAGCGTGAGCGGGCTGAATCAGGTGATGACGTCGTTCGCCAAGGACCGGGCCACCGGAAAGGCATGGACCACGCAGACCCTGCCGTCGTCGAAGAACGAGCAGCAGGCGACGCCGGCGACGCTCGTGAACTCGATCCAGCTGCCGTGCATCCCCAAGGCATTCACGGCGAACGGCTCCAATAAGCAGGCCACACCGAACGCCGCATCCGGCCTTCCCACGCGCGACCCGGCCACCATCGCCGCGCCGCCCCAGGCCCCCTAGAGGGTCAGCACCCCGAGCACGATCAGGTAGGCCCCGACCAGCACCAGCACCGTCACGACGATGGCGATGCGGTGCCGGCCGGCTGCCGCCCTGAGCGCGGTGAGCATGCGCAGCGCGCGCTGGCGATCGGCCATGAACCACAGGATGGGGATCCAGCCCCACGAGTAGGAGATGAGGCTGAACACCACGATGGTGGCGACGGTGAACCCGATGCCATTGCCGGTGGTCTCCACCAGGGCCAGGGCGTACCAGACGCCCGGGAGGCCGAAGATCAGGCCCACGGCGAACGACACCTTCGACGACTCGACCATGCGGTCGAGGCGTGCCTCCTCCCGCGCGCGGTCGTGCTTGCGGGGCCGGGTGCGCGCGTGCACGTGCCACCACAGGACGTACCCGGCGAAGGCGAGCAGCAGGGCGCCCGCCACCATGTAGACGACCGGGAAGTGGCGCCCGTCGCCCAGCCCGGTGGGGCGGATGCCCAGGTCGACGATGCCGTAGGCCACCAGCGCGCCGCTGGCGAGCGACGTGAGCAGGGTGCCGGCGACGAAGAGCCACGCATGGCGCAGCCCACGCGTGCCCCCGAGCAGGTAGAGCACCACCGCGAGGGTCTGCGGCGAGACCGACGAGATGAGGGCGAGTTCGAAGAAGCCCATCGGGCTCAGTCGAGGATGCTGATCGCGCGGGCCGCGATGATGAGGATCACCATCAGCGAGAGCACCGACTCCACCGCCATGAGCAGCTTCATGCGGTGGCGCAGCGGCAGGGCGTCGGCCGGGGCGAACGACACCGAGTTCGTGAACGAGAGGTAGAGGTAGTCCCAGAAGGCCGGCCTCCAGCTCCAGGGCTCGGGCAGCGTGTACTGGGCGAACAGCTGCTCATGCGGGCCGGGCGGGGCCTGGGCACGGTGCCGGGGGCCTCCGCCGTCGATCTCCCAGAACCAGATGCCGAAGATGATGACGTTCGTGAACCACACCTGCAGCGCCGCGACGATGAGGTATCTCCCCTCGAACCCGGCGGCGCCCACGATGCCATAGACCAGCTCGCCGATGGCCACGGCGTTCGCCAGGGTGACCAGCGCCGCGAGGGTGATGCCCAGGCGCCGGCGGCGATCGCTCTCCTCCACGGGCGACACCGCCGAGACGATGATGAGGATCACCACGAGCGCGGGGATGATCCAGCGGATCCAGCCGCCGCCCAGGATCAGGTCGCCGGGCAGGGACACCTCGAGCGCGGCGGCCACCAGCAGGGCGAGCAGGGGCGGCCAGCGCGACTCGCGCCAGGGGTTCGCGTCTTCGGCGGTGGGGGCCACGTCGTGATGTTGCCAGCCCGGAGCGGGGCCATGGGCTAGTGTGCGCCGCCGTGCCTGCTCGGGAAGACCTCAGAAACGTGGCGATCGTGGCCCATGTGGATCACGGCAAGACCACCCTCGTGGACGCCATGCTCTGGCAGAGCGGCGC
>SXZC01000178.1 GCA_005788075.1 Actinomycetota bacterium | reverse complement strand
TCGCGGTAGAACCGCGGGCGCTCCTCGTTGAGCAGCCCGAGCCACTCCACCCGGTCCCACACGTCGAGGCTCTTCGCCTTGCGCTCGTACACCGGGCGCGCGGGGCCGTCGCCGATCACCTGCACCGTGAAGTCGCGCCCCTCCCCCGTGAGGATGGCCGCGGCCTCGAGCAGGTCGGCCAGGGCGTTGCGCGGGTCGAACCGGCCCACGAAGAGGATGCGCGGCGGGCCCGCAGGGCGGTCCTCGCCCGGGCCGAGCGGTCGGTAGAGCGAGCAGTCGATGCCGTTCGGCACGACGTCCCACTCGCCGGGGAAGTAGTGGCCCAGCGCGGTGATGCAGGCCTCCGACACCGCGATGCGCCGGTCGAGCCGCGACAGGGAGTTGCGCACGTAGGTGCCGATGCGGTCGTAGAGCCAGTGGCCCTCGTCGAAGTAGGTGTGGAACGTGCCAACCGTGCACGGTGCCGTGGACACCCTGAGCACGCCCATGGGCAGGGTGGGGGACGCCAGGCCCTGCGCGTGCACGACGTCCATGCCGCGCACGGCCCGGGCGATCTGGTGCTTGATGCCGAGGCCCACAGTGAGGCGGGCGATCGACCCATTGGCCACCCACGGCATCGACTTGCCGATGCGGGTGGTGCGGTAGCCGTGCACCCGGTGCGCCTCGCGGTCGAGCTCCGCCACCTCGGCGGCCTCGCCGATGTTGCCGGTGACGACGGTGACGTCGTGGCCACGCTGCGCGAGCTCGCGCGAGAGGAAGTGCACGTGCTCGCTCACGCCACCCAGGATGGGGTAGGCGTACTCGGTGACCATCGCGATGGACAGGTGCCTCACGGGCGGCCACCGTACCACGCGCATCGGGGTGCCCCGATCACCGCGGGGCGCGGTTGGCGCTGCTAGCCTGCGCGCGTCCCGCACCCCATTCCGGAGGCCGGATCCCGCATGTCATCTGCGGTCCTTCTGCCCGTCTACATCATCATCTTCGTGGCGCTCATCTACTTCGTGGGCATCCGCCCGCAGCAGAAGCGCCGTCGCGAGATGGAGGAACTCGCCCGCACGCTCTCGCCGGGCGACGAGGTGCTCACCACCTCGGGTATCTACGGCATCGTCTCCGAGGTGGAGGATGGCGGCACGATCATCCTGCAGGTCGCCGAGGACGTCGACATCCGCATCTCGCAGCAGGCCGTGGCCCGCAAGACGAGCCCCGAGGCCGACGCCGCGGCGGCCGCCGAATAGGCGAGCCGCCATCCGCTTGTCCATGACCGGGGCACGCCGGTGAGCACCCGCCGCCGCTCGTTCCTCTTCCTGCTGGTCGTCATCGGCCTGGTCTGCGCGTCGATCGTCGTGATCGCCACGCGCCCGACCGTGCTCGGCCTCGACCTGCAGGGAGGCGTCGAGGTGGTGCTGCAGGGCAAGCCCACCCGCGACTCCGAGGTGAACAAGGAGGCCATCGACCGGTCGGTGGACGTCATCCGCAACCGCGTCGACGCCTTCGGCGTGTCGGAGCCCGAGATCCAGACGCAGGGCGACGACCAGATCGTGGTGTCGCTGGCCGGGGCGAACAACCCCGACCAGGTGGTGGAAGACCTGATCCGGCCCGCGCAGCTGGTCTTCATCGACTACCAGGCCAACTTCGTGGCGCAGGACCCGAGCCTGTGGAAGATGGTCCAGAAGTCCCAGAACACCACGCCGCGGCCCCCGGTGGAGGGCCAGGTCAGCTACTACCTGTTCAAGAAGAACGCGACGCACGACCTGGTGGCCGGGCCGGATTACGAGAAAGCCTCCCTGCTGCAGGACTACGACGGCAAGGTGCCTGCGGGCATGGAGTTGGAGACGGTGCCCAAGGGCCTCGTCATCTTCTCCGACCGCCAGCAGCTCGACCCGTCGAAGCCCGACAGCCCGTCACGCACGGTCTACGTGCTCATGCAGGACAAGCCGGCGCTCACCGGACGTGACATCACGTCCGCGGCGCAGAGCTTCGACTCGGGCTCCACCGGTGGCAACCAGGAGCCCATCGTCACCATGCAGTTCACCGACCAGGGCTCGACCGCGTTCCAGGACGTCACGCGCGACCTGGCGCAGCGCGGTGCCCTGCGCCAGGAGCTGCAGAGCTTCGCGATCGTGCTCGACGGCAAGATCATCAGCAACCCGACCGTCGACTACCGCCAGTACCCGAACGGCATCAGCGGCAACAACGGCGCGCAGATCTCGGGCAACTTCACCACCGAGAGCGCGCGCACCCTCGCCGACCAGCTGAACTCGGGCGCCATCCCGATCCGCCTCGACGTCATCAGCCAGAAGCAGGTGTCGGCCACCCTCGGCGAGGAGTCCCTGCGCCAGGGCCTCATCGCCGCCGCCGCCGGCCTGTTCCTGGTCATCCTCTTCCTGGTCGCCTACTACCGCCTGCTCGGCGTGATCGCGGCCGGGGCGCTGATCATCTACGCGCTGTTCTACCTCGCGGTCGCGGTGCTGGTGCCCATCACGCTCACCCTGCCGGGCATCGCCGGGGCGATCCTCACCATCGGCGTGGCGGCAGACGCCAACGTCGTGATCTTCGAGCGAATACGCGAGGACGCCCGGGCGGGGCGCAACGCCAAGTCGGCGATCCTCACCGGATACTCGAAGGGCATCAGCGCCATCATCGACGCCAACGTCGTGACGTTCCTCACGGCGGCGATCCTCTTCCTGTTCAGCACGGCGGGCCCGAAGGGCTTCGCGTTCACGCTGATGATCGGCGTGCTCATCTCGCTGTTCACGGCCGTGGTGGTGACCCGCGTGGTCATCGAGATGCTCTCGAACACCAAGGTGCTGCAGAACGAGAAGGCGATGGGCATCACCGCGCGCGAGCCGCGCTGGAAGTTCGACTTCGTCGGCAAGTGGCGCCTGTGGCTGGCCATCTCGTTCGTGCCGCTTGCCATCGGCGCGGCATTCATCGGCATCAAGGGCCTCAACCTCGGCCTCGACTTCAACAGCGGAACGCGCATCGCGATCTCGTTCGAGGCCAAGCAGCCCACCGAGGGACAGGTGCGCGCGGTGCTGGCCGACCAGGGCTTCCCCGAGGCCAAGATCCAGGCCACCACCGACTCGGCCACGGGCAGCGCCGGATTCCAGATCCAGACGCCCACCCTGCAGCCCGCGCAGCTGAACGAGCTGAAGCGCAACATCGAAGCCGACATCGGCACCATCGACGAGCGCACGTACCTCGTGGAAACCGTCGGCCCGACGTTCGGGAGACAGGTGGTCGAACGTGCGGGCTGGGCGATCCTGCTCTCGTTCGCGGTCATCATCCTGTACCTGACGATCCGGTTCGAGTACCGGCTCGCCATGCCGGCGCTGCTGTCGGTCATCCACGACGTCTGGTTGGCCATCGCCATCTACTCGATCGTGGGTTACGAGGTCACGAGCGCCACGGTGGCCGCCTTGCTGACCATCCTCGGATACTCGTTGTACGACGTGGTGGTGGTGTTCGACCGCATCCGCGAGAACGCCCCGCTCATGCGAAATGCGCGCTACAAGGACGTCGTCAACCGCTCCGTGCAGGAGACGCTCACCCGATCCATCATCACCGGGCTCACGGCCGTGTTCCCCGTGCTGATGCTGTTCATCTTCGGGGGCGACACCCTGCGCAGCTTCTCGTTCGCGCTGCTCGTGGGCCTGCTCACGGGTGGCGTGTCGTCGATCCTCATCGCGGCGCCGCTCGCGGCGATCTGGAAAGAGCACCAGCCCGAGGGCAGGAAGCGCGCGAAGAAGGCCAGCAAGCGCGCGGCCCGCGAGTCGGCGGCCGCCTACGACTCGGATGTCGCCGATCTCGACGTCCTCGCGCGCGCCGAGGCCGCGCTTGCCGACGAGGAATCGGTGCCCAGCCTCATGCGCGACGACGAACCTGATGCGCAGGAGGAACCGGCGGCCCAGGCGTCCGAGCCGGCGCCCGAGCCGGAGGTCGCTCCCGAGCCTGCACCGGCGGCGGAGCCCGAGCCCGCACCGGCGGCGGAGCCCGAGCCCGCACCTGCGGCGGAGCCCGAG
>SXZC01000177.1 GCA_005788075.1 Actinomycetota bacterium | reverse complement strand
CCC
Organism: Actinomycetota bacterium; assembly: GCA_005788075.1. Taxonomy (GTDB): domain Bacteria; phylum Actinomycetota; class Thermoleophilia; order Miltoncostaeales; family Miltoncostaeaceae; genus SYFI01. The sequence goes on along the minus strand of SXZC01000177.1, from coordinate 8,668 downwards.
CCGGGCCGCCCTTTCGCGTTCCTGCGATGGGGTATCCCCATCACGTGCAGGGACATGCGTTCCGGGGGACCCCGCGCGGGTCTATGGTGAGCGCGTCATGCTTGACGTGCTCCTCGTCGAGGACAATGCCCTGCTGCGAGCCTCCCTCGCCGACGCCCTCGGTGCCCACGACGTGCGCGTGGTGGGGTCGTGCGCCACGGCCGCCGAGGCCATGGATCAGCTGCGTCGAGGGCCCGTGGACGCACTCGTCACCGACCTCGACCTCGGGGAGGGGCCTGATGGCATCTCCCTGGCCCACGTGGTGCGGCGCATGCTGCCGCTGGCCGGCATCGTGGTGCTCACCGGGTATCGAGATCCCCGCCTGGTCGCGGGCAAGCTCATGCAGGTGCCGCCCGGAACCGAGTACGTGGTGAAGGAGTCGGTCACCAGCATGGATTCCCTGCGCATGGCCATCGACCGGTCGATCATCATGGCGGCGCGCGCCGACGCGGGCCGGGCCCCCCGCGCTCGCGACATCGGCATCGACCTCACCGATGCCCAGGTGGAGACCATGCGGCTGGTGGCCGAGGGCCTCTCGAATGCCGAGATCGCCGAGCGCCGCTGCGTCACCATCGGAGCGGTGGAGGTGTCGATCTCGCGCATCGCCCGCGCCTTGGGAATCCAGCATGACCGCGCGCATAATCAGAGGGTGCTGATCACGCGCGAGTACTACCGCCTCGCGGGCGGATCCCCTGGCAACCGCCCCTAGCGTCCCGTCCACCGCCGCCCTGGCGGGAGGCCCGGCCGTGCGGTCACCGGTGTCCTACTGGGTGCTGGCAGTCTTTGCCGTGTTCGCCAAGCTCGAACTCCTCCGGGACGGCGCCTACATGGTGTGGGAGGGCGTCGGCGCCCTCGTCGTATCGGTCGGGCTTCTCTTCGCCGCGAAGGCCGTGCTCGATCGCACGGTGTTCTCGCGGTGTCATGAGCACCCCGTGTCGTTGTGGGTGGTGGTGGCCGTCGGGGTGCTGCTCGGCGTGATCTCGGTCGCGCCTTTCGCCGCCGCCATGGCCTGGGCCGGAACCGGCATCACTGAGCCCCCGTTCATGGGCGTTCTCGCGAGCGGCGCGCTGCGATGCGGGCTGGTGTTCCCGATCACGACGTACCTGGTGGGGCTGCGGGAGTGGTATGCCACCGAGCGACGCCGGGCCGAGCGCGACCTGGTGAGGGCCGAGGCCGCCCGCATGGAGGCCGGGGACGCCGTGGATGCCACCCGTGCCGTCATCATCGAGACGGCCCGTCGCGAGCTTGGCTCGTCGCAGCGGGAGGCGGCAGAGCTGCTGCAGGCCGCAGTGCGAAGTGAGGCCCCCGACGACATGTCGCGTGCGGCGGAGTCCCTTCGCACGGCGGCCAGATCGGCTGTGCGCTCCACCAGCCACGACCTCTGGGTTGACGGCGGATCGGCGGCGAGCATCCGGTGGCGCAGCGTCGTGCCGGGGGCCATCGTGCGCTACCCGCTTCCCGTGCTGCTCGCCGGTTTGATCGTGTTCGCGTTCATCCTCGTGCGGTCCGACCTCGTGGTGAATCCCCGCGTGGGCGGCAGCGCGGCCGCTCTTGCCGCCGCGGCCGTCGTGGTCGCGGCCTACCTCCTTGGGCGGCAGGTCATCCGCCGCGTGCCGCGCGTGGCCCCCGTGGTCACCGCAGTCGTCGTGGTCGGCGCGCCAGTAGCCGCGCAGTTCGTGGCCGGCGTCTTCCTCGGGCGCGCTCCCACGGCCCTTCCGCTGGTGGCCATGACTGCCGTGGTCGCCGTCGTCACCGTCGCGTCATCGGTTGCGCTGATGATCCGTGACTCCGGTGCCGCGGTCATCCAGGCGCTCGTGGACGACCGGGCCCGCGAGGACGCCCAGCAGGCCGCGCTGCAGATGATCAATGCCCGCCTATCGCGCGAGCTCGCCGCGCACCTCCACGGAACCGTGCAGCCGGAACTCGTTGCCGCCTCGGCGGCTCTCGATGCGGCCGTCGGCGAGGGCGATCCCGCGGCGATCGCCGCGGCACTGGCCCGCGCCGAAGCGGCGCTCGGCATGGATGTCGACGCCCCGTTCGCCGTCGTGGCGCGCGCGCGTCCCGCTGACGAGATGGTCGCGGCAGTGCACGGCCGATGGGATTCCATGCTCGATCTCCACATCCATCTGGCTGCAGCGGGGGAGGACGGCGTCACCGCCCTGTTGCCCGACGACGTCGCACGCGTGCTCGATGAGTGCCTCAACAACGCCGTGGTGCACGGCGATGCCACCACCGTCCGCGTGAGCATCGCCGCGTGCAACGGCGGGTGGGCCGTGGAGGTGATGGACGACGGCCTGGGGCCGGCGGGCGGCGCCCCGGGGCTGGGCAGCGCCCTGCTCGATGAGATCACTGCCGGGGAGTGGACGATCGCTGCGGGGGCGGATGGCGGCGCCGTGGTGCGCGCCACGATCCCAGACCGCACGCGCACGCCCGCGGGCTGATCAGGCCTGGCTGATGAGCGCGATGGCCGCAACGGCATTCACCGTGCCGTGGGCCATCACCGATCCCACGAGCCCGCGCCGTCGGTAGATCCAGGCGAGCACCCAGCCCACGAGGATCAGCGCGACGGCGCGCGGCCACACCAGGTAGGCGTCGAGGTGCGCCGCAGTGAAGATGACGCCCGAGATCGGCGCGGCCACGGCGAAGGGCATGAGCCGGACGAGCCCGCGCAACTCGAGGCCGCGGAAGAGCAGCTCCTCCCCGAGGGGGGCGAAGATGACCAGGGCGGTTACGATGAGCGCCATCTGCCACCAGGTCACGCCGACGGAGAGCTGGAGGTCCTCCAGCGCCTGCTTGGCGCCCTCGTCGAGCTCCGCCCCGGCGGCGATGATGGCCCCCGACCCCACAACGCATCCGAGCCCCACGGCGAGGCCGATGCCGATGCCCGGCCACAGCCGCCCCTTGGTGGCGAGCGTCACCCTGCGCTGGGCCGGCGGCAGCACGCGCACCAGCAACAGGCCGCCCAGCAGGATCACCCCGCTGCCCACGAAGGTGGCGATGGCCGTGGTGGTGTCATCCGATGCCCCCGCGGCGTCCATGCCTGCGGCCACCACCACGAGCACCGCGATGCCGATGGCCACCATGGCAATGGGCCACGCGATGCGCCAGGCGGCTCCGGGGGCGACTGCGCGTCGCGTGGGGGGCGGGGGCATCGGGGGTTCGGCGGCCGGGGCGTCGGGCATCGGGCGGGAGCGTAACGGGCGGCCCCGGCCCCGTCGGGGGAACGGCATGAGGGGCCGTCCACTGCGACCGACTCTCCCCGCGGGCGGGGGCTACACTCCCGCGCCGTGTCCACCGCCACCGCCACACGGCCACGCGTGTTCTCCGGAATGCGCCCCACCGGCCAGCTGCATATCGGCCACTTCCTCGGCGCCCTCGGCAACTGGGTGCGCCTGCAGGATGAGTACGAGTGCATCTACTCGGTGGTCGACCTCCACGCGCTCACCACGGGCTACGAGGACGTGAAGGGCATTCACGACGCCGGCCTCGAGATGGTGGCCGATTGGGTGGCCTGCGGCGTCGACCCCGAGCGCAGCATCATCTTCCGCCAGAGCGACGTGCCCCAGCACGCCGAGCTGGCCGTGCTGCTGGGCATGATCACCCCGCTCTCGTGGCTCGAGCGCGTGCCCACCTACAAGGGGCAGATCGACGAGCTGGGCGAGCACCTGCAGACCTATGGCTTCCTCGGCTACCCGCTGCTGCAGACCGCCGACATCATCCTCTACAAGGCCACCAAGGTTCCCGTGGGGCAGGACCAGCTTCCGCACCTCGAGCTCTCGCGCGAGGTCGTCCGCCGGTTCAACCACCTCTACGGGCCGGTGTTCCCGGAGCCCGAGGCCATCATCTCCGAGGCCCCGCTGCTGCTCGGCATGGATGGCCGCAAGATGAGCAAGAGCTACGGCAACGCCATCACCCTCGCGTCGTCCGACGAGGAGATCGACAAGCAGGTGATGAGCATGGTCACCGACCCGCAGCGCATCAAGAAGGACGACCCCGGCAACCCGGAGATCTGCAACGTGTTCGCATGGCAGAAGTTCCTCGGGGCATCCGATGCGGAGATCGCCGAGATCTTCGAGGGCTGCACCAGCGCCACGCTGGGATGCGTGGCCGACAAGCGCGACCTCGCCGAGCGGGTCAAGGCCCTCATCCGCCCCATCCGCGAGAGGCGCGAGCAGCTGATGGACGACCCGGCGCAGCTCGAGGCGATCCTCGAGGAGGGCGCCGAGCGCGCCCGTGCCATCGCCGGCCCCGTGATGGCCGAGGCCACCGCGGCCATGGGCCTGTAGCCACCGCCATGTGGATCCAGCGCGCGCTGAGGCTCGAGGCGCGCCCCCGCGGCGTGCATCTCATCACCCGCGATGTGCTCGACGCGGTTCCCGAGGTGGGGGAGATGCGCGCGGGCATGCTGAACGTGTTCATTCGGCACACCTCCGCGTCGCTCGCGCTGAACGAGAACGCCAGCCCCGACGTGCGCCGCGACCTCGATGCCTGGCTCGACGACGCCGTGCGCGAGGACGCCCCGTACTGGACCCACGTGAGCGAGGGCCCCGATGACATGCCCGCGCACGTGAAGAGCATCATCGTGGGGCCGTCGCTGATGATCCCCGTGGCGGGCGGCCGCCCCGCGCTCGGCACCTGGCAGGGCATTTACCTGCTCGAGCACCGCGACCGTGGCGGCGCGAGGGAGCTCGTGCTCACCGCATGGGGGGAGCCCGCATGAGCGACGGCCTCGCGCGGCTTCGCCCGCGACGCCACCCGCGCGTGTGGAAGCCCGTGTGGGTGCCCACCAAGGGCGTGCTGAAGGCGCTCTCGTACGGCCCGCTGCGCATGAAGGTGGATGGCCGGGAGCACCTGCCGCCCGAGGGCCCCATGCTCATCGTGAGCAACCACGTGGCGTTCATCGACCCGCTCCTCGTGGCCGTGGCCGCGCTGCCGCGCCCCGTGTGGACCATGGGCAAGGAAGAACTCTTCAACCCCCGCGTACTCGAGGCGTGGCTCTCACGCATCGGCGGGTTCCCGGTGCGCCGGCAGTCACCCGACGTGTGGGCCGTGCGCATGGGCCGCGACCTGCTGGCGCGCGGCGAGGCGCTGCTCATCTTCCCCGAGGGCGGCGTCACGCGCACCGGCCACATGAGCCCGGGCTTCTCGGGCGCCGGCTACTTCGCCACGCGGCCCGACGTGCAGGTGATCCCCGCGGCCATCTGGGATTCCCAGATGCTGAAGGGGCCCGTGCACATCCGGTTCGGCGAGGCCATCCCCATGGACGACATCCGCGAGTCGCCGCGGGCCGGGCGCAACCGCCGCGCCGTGGAGCGCATCATGTGGCACCTGTCGGGCATGGTGCCGCTGGTGGGTGGCCCGTATCAGGACCCCCCGATCGGTGAGCCGAGGATTCCCCTCGTGGGCAAGGCCGCCAAAGACGCCCTGCAGCGCAAGGACGAGGAGCGCCCGTGAGTCGCGCGTCGGCCGCGCGCATCCGCGATGCCGTGGAGCGCCACGCCAAGGTGTCGTTCTCGCGATCGGGCGGCCCCGGCGGGCAGAACGTCAATGCGGTCTCCACGCAGGTGGAGGTGCGCATGCCCATCGCGCGCATCCCCGTGGGCTCCCGGGGCCGCGACCTCATCCGCACCCGCCTGGCCACGCGCGTCACTGCCGCCGACGAGCTCAGGGTGGCCGCCCGCCGCGAGCGCCATCAGGCGCGCAACCGCGCCCTGGCCGTGGAGCGCATGGTGGATCTCATCGTGGACGCCACCACCGAGGACCCCCGCCGCGTTCCCACCCGTCCCGGCAGGGGCGTGGCCACCCGGCGCCGCGCCGAGCGCGAGCGGCTCTCGGGCAAGAAGAAGGCCCGGCGCCGGCCCTCCGAGGAGGACTGACGCCGGGCCCGATGCTGCGATCCGGGCGGTGTGAGCGCGCCTAGATCTTGCTCTTGCCCCGGATGACGAACTTGGTCGCCGTGAAGGTCGGCTGGCGCGTGGCCTGGTCGAACTTCATGCGGGTGACCACGGTGGCGCGAAGCGTGGTGGCGGAGTCGTCCGTCTCCTCGCTCAGCACCTTGCACGACACGGGGTCGGCAATGGCGTCCGGGTCGGACTTCTTGTCGGCGAAGCACTTGGCCTTGGTCGCGTTGATGATGAACGACTCGCCCTCGAGCTGATCCTGAAGCTGCGCCCGAGCGGCCTTTGCGATGCCCTTCTTGATCGCCACCAGGGTGACGTCGAAGGTGCCGGGGTCCTCGCCTGAGCCGTCAACCTCGACGTCCAGGGTGAGGAGCTTCTTCATGGCCTCGGCGGGCGGGGCCATGTCGAACTGCGGGCCCATGCCCTTGGGCTTGCACGGTGCCTGCGGGGACGGCATGACGCCCTCCGCGCACTCGGGGAGGCCGGTCGGGTCGAACTTGCACGGAGCGGCCGGGGACGGGAGCACGCCGGGAGCGCAGGCGGGGAGCTCGGGAAGCATCATGCCACCGGCTCCACCGGCTCCACCGTTGCCGCCGGGAATCGTGCCGCCCGGCATGTTCATGCCCGGAGGCACAGCGCCGCCGTTGCCGCCATTGCCCCCCGGCATGCTGCTTGGCAGGCACGAGGGCATTCCGCCCGGGCCGATCTGCGGCGCCTGGCCGGGGGCACAGGGCGGAGGCATGGTCATGCCCGGGGGCGGGCCCGAGGCGCCGGCGGAGCCGACGCCGACTGCAATGGCGCCCGCGAGGCCCGCGGCGCCGATTGCGAACGTCTTTGCATAGCGATTCATGTGAGGACCTCGAGGGTAAGGAGGTGGATTAACGGAAGGTTAGGCATCCATACGGAGTAAGGCGAAACGCCGGGGTTTCGCCCAAACATACGTTTTACGAAGGAGCGGTTTCGCCCGTGGCAGAGTCGTCCACAAGGTCGTCACGCAGCCGTACCGCGTCGCGCAGGTAGCTGTGCGAAACCCCTGCATCCACGGGCATGTAGGCGTGCAGCATCACGCGCACGCACAGGGGCAGCGAGCCCGGCACGGGGATCTCCGTGGCGCAGAGCAGCGGCACGCCGAGCAGGCCCATCTCGCGCGCGGCGACGGCCGGGAACTGGCTTGTCACGTCCCCGGTCGCGGTGAAGATGAGCGACACCATGTCGTCGGGCGCCAGGCCATTGCGCGCGATCATGTCCTCGAGCAGCAGGCGAGTGGCGGAGACCACCTCATCCGGGGTGTCCTCGGCCACCGTGATGGCGCCGCGAATGGCGCGGATGCGCTCGCTCATCGGGTGATCCCCGCCTGCGCCTGGAGGCGCGACAGCTCGGCCGACGACAGCATGCGGTGGTCGCCGCGCCGCAGGCGCCCCAGCCCCAGCCCGCCGTAGCGCGTGCGCACCAGGCGCCGCACGGGGTGGCCCACGGCCTCGCACATGCGGCGCACCTGCCGGTTGCGCCCCTCGGTGATCTCGATGCGCAGCCACGTGCCGCCCTTGGCGTCGCGGTCGATCACCTCGACCTTCGCGGGCTGGGTGGGGCCGTCTTCCAGTTCGATTCCATCGCGGAGCATTCGCACGGACGCGGACGATACCCGTCCCTCCACCAGCGCCTCGTATTCCTTCGGCACCTTCGAGCGCGGATGCATGAGCCGATGCGCGAGATCGCCGTCGTTGGTGATGAGAAGCAGGCCGCTGGTGTTGATGTCGAGGCGCCCGATGGGGTAGAGGCGCACGTCATCGGGCATCCCGTCGAGCACGGTGGGTCGCCCCTGTGGGTCAGACGCCGTGGACACCACGCCGAGCGCCTTGTTGAGCATGTACGTGCGCACCGGCTCGGCGACGAGTGGACGCCCGTCCACTGCGACGATGTCGCGGTCGGTCACCACCTGGCCCACCGTGGCCACGGCGCCGTTGACGGTGACCCGGCCCTCGGCGACCAGCTTCTCGGCGGCGCGGCGGCTCGCGACCCCGGCCTGCGCCAGGGCGCGATGCACGCGCATGTCAGCCATCGCCGGTCTCGGCCTCCGCGATCAGCTCGGCCTGCTGCAGGCGCGCGCGCAGCGCCTGCGCCTCAGGCCCCGTGAGCTCGAAGCGCTCGAGGCTCGGCAGGTCGCCCCGCCGGGCCAGTCCGAAGCGCTCGAGGAACAGCGTGGTGGTGCGGAAGGTCGTGGGGCCGGCGCCCGGGGAGTCGACCTCCTCGATGAGCCCGCGGTCGAGCAGGCTGCTCACGGTGCTGTCGACGTCGACGCCGCGAAGCCGGCCGATCTCACGCCGGGTGACCGGCTCGAGGTATGCCACCACGGCGAGGGTCTCCATGGCGGCGGGCGAGAGGCGGTCCTCGCGGGGACGGGCGCGCAGGCGGTCGCAGGCCGGGGCCAGGTCGGCGCGGGTGCGAAGCGCCCATCCGCCGGCGATCTCGGCCAGCTCGAGCCCGGTGTCCTCGGCGTGGCGCTCGCGGATCTCACCGAGGGCCACGGCGATCTCGGACGCCGGCTCCCCGGTGATGTCCTCGATGGTGGTCACCTCGAGCGGCTCGGGCGCGATGAACAGCAAGGCCTCGATGGTGCGGGCCAGCTCGGTCATGCCCGGGTGCCGGTGATGAGGATGTCGCCGAAGGGGACGTCCTGGCGCAGCTCGGCCTCGCCGCGCCGCACCAGCTCGAGCGCCGCCAGCAGGGTG
>SXZC01000176.1 GCA_005788075.1 Actinomycetota bacterium | reverse complement strand
ATGCTGGGCAACTTCTCGATCGGCGACTACTTCAAGGACGACGCCATCCGGTTCGGGTTCGAGCTCTCCACCGAGGTGCTGGGCTTCGACCCCGAGCAGATCTGGATCACGGTGTTCGAGGGCATGGAGGGCGTGCCCGCCGATGATGAGGCGCTCGAGAAGTGGGTGGAGATGGGCATCCCACGCGAGCGCATCCAGCGCCTTGGCGAGGCCGACAACTTCTGGAAGGCCGGGCCCACGGGCCCGTGCGGCCCCAACACGGAGCTCTACCTCGATCGCGGGCCCGACTTCGGCCCCGAGGGCGGGCCGGTCACGGGCACCGACCGCTTCCTCGAGTTCTGGAACCTCGTCTTCATGCAGTACGACCGCTCCGAGGACGGCACGCTCACCACGCTGCCGGCGAAGAACATCGACACCGGCGCCGGGCTCGAGCGCCTCGCGGCGATCCTGCAGGACAAGCAGACCGTGTTCGAGACCGACGGCTTCCGGCCGCTGGTGGAATGGGCCGAGCAGGCGTCCGGCCGCGCCTACGGATCCGATCCCCGCGTGGACCGCGCCATGCGCGTGCTGGCTGACCACGGCCGCGCCATGACCTTCCTGGCCGCCGACGGCGTGCGCCCGGGCAACGAGGGCCGCGATTACATCCTGCGCCGCATCATCCGCCGCGCGGTGAGCGAGGGCGCCTACCTGGGGCTCGAGCCCGCGCGCATCACCGGCCTCGTCGACGTGGTGGCCGATGGCTACGGCGATGCCTACCCCGAACTGCTCGCTGAGCGGTCGGAGGTGACCGATACCGTGGGAGCCGAGGCCGAGCAGTTCGCGCGCACCCTCGAGCAGGGCACGCGGCTGCTCGAGGAGGTGCTCGACCGTTCCCGCGCCGGCGGGACCATCTCGGGCGATGACGCCTTCCGCCTGCACGACACCTACGGCTTCCCGCTCGACCTCACCCGTGACGCGGCCGAGGAGCACGGCCTCGCGGTGGACGAGGAGGGCTTTGACCGCCTCATGGGCGACCAGCGCGATCGCGCGCGCGCCGCCGGCCGCAAGGGCAAGGGCGTCGACCGCCAGGCCGCCGAGGCCCTCGCCGCCCGCAGCGCGGTGACCGCCTTCGTGGGCTACGACCAGCTCGAGGTGGTCACCACCGTCACCGCCATCCAGGACCTGGGCGGCGGCGAGGCGCTGGCCAAGCTCGCGAGCTCGCCCTTCTACGCCGAGGGCGGAGGGCAGGTATCCGATCACGGGTGGATCACCGGTAACGCCGGCAGCGCCGAGGTGCTCGACGTGCTGCGCCTGGGCGACGACCAGGTGCTCCGCATCGCGGTGGATGGGGATCTTCCCGAGGGCGCCGAGGTGACGGCCCGCGTGGACGCCGCCGCGCGCCATGCCACCCAGGCCAACCACACCGGCACGCACGTGCTGAACTGGGCGCTGCGCGGCGTGCTCGGCGATGGCGTGCGCCAGGCGGGCTCGTACGTGGGCCCCGACAAGCTGCGCTTCGACTTCACCCACCGCGGGCGCATCGAGCCGGATGACCTGGCCGAGATCGAGCGACGCGTGAACGATCGCGTGGCCGAGGACAGCCCCGTGGTGGCCACCGTGATGCCCCGGGACCAAGCCGATTCCCTCGGCGCGATCGGGCTGTTCGAGGAGAAGTACGGCGAGGTGGTGCGCGTGGTGCAGGCCGGGGAGTTCTCGAAGGAGCTCTGCGGGGGGTGCCACGTGTCGCGCACCGGCGAGATCGGTCCCATGGTGATCGTGTCGGAGGGCAGCACCGGGGCCGCAACCCGCCGCATCGAGGCCGTCACCGGGCTCGCGGCCGTGGAGCACCTGCGCGCCCGCGAGGCGGCCCTCGCCGGCGAGCTTGCCCAGCGGGACGAGCGCATCAGGGCCCTCGAGGCCGACCTCAAGCGCGCCCGCTCGGGCCGGGTGGACGTGGCCGCCGTGGCCGCGGGCGCCGAGGACTCCGGCGGCGCGCGCGTGCTCGCCGCCGAGGTGGAGGCCGCGGAGATGGACGAGCTGCTGCAGCTCACCGACCGCGTGAAGCAGGCCGTGGGCCCCGGTGCCGCTGTGGTGCTGGGCGCCGTCGCGGATGGGAAGGCCCTGCTCGTGGCCAACTTCGATGACGCCGCGCAGGCCGCCGGCCTGTCGGCCGCCGACGTGATGCGCGAGGTCGCTCCCGTGGTGGGCGGCGGTGGCGGCGGAAAGCCCGGCATGGCCCGGGCCGGCGGGAAGGATCCCTCGAAGATGGCGGAGGCCATCGAGTGCGCCTGGAGCGTGCTGCGACAGCCGGCCGGATGAAGGCCCTCGCGCTCGACCTCGGGCGCGCGCGCACGGGGGTCGCGGTGAGCGACCCCACGGGCACGCTCGTCCGGCCGCTTCCGGTGATCCGCGAGGTCGACCGGCCCGAGGGCGCCGCAGAGCTCGACGAGGTGATCGCCCGTGAGGCTCCCGAGGTCATCGTCATCGGCCAGCCCCTGCTGATGTCGGGCGAGGCTGGCGAGCAGGCGCACCATGCGTCGTCGTTCGCAGGGCGGCTCCGGTCGCGGGTGCAGGCCCGCGTGGTGCTCACCGACGAGCGGATGTCCACGGCGGAGGCCGAGCGGCGCGCACGCGAGTCGGGGTCCGGCAGCGACATCGACAGCATCGCGGCCTGCGTGATCCTCGAGTCGTGGCTGGCCGCGCAGCAGGAGGCCGCGTGAGTCCCGGGGCGCCCCCGCCGGGCAGGACCCCTCCGGGGCGCAGGCGCAGGCCCGAGCGCGCCACCCCGGCGGGCCGCAAGGTGCTGGCCATCGTGATCCCCATAATCGCGCTGCTGGTCATCGCCATCGGCCTCTGGATGACCTGGGGCGACAGCGGGGGCGAGCAGCCCGCGCAGACCACGGCCACCACCGTCGACGTGCTCTTCGTCGAGGGGCTTCGCCGCAGCGAGATGGCGGAGATCCTCCAGGAGAAGACCGGCATCCCGGCGGCCGACTACATGAAGGCCACCGACCCATCCGCGCTCGGGCAGCGCCTGGCCGGCACGAAGAAGCCGACCTCCCTCGAGGGCTTCCTGTTCCCGGCCACCTACCCGGTTGACCCGAAGAAGCCGGTGGCCGACCTCGTGAACTACCAGCTCGACACCTACGCGCAGCGCACCGAGGGCATCAGCTACGCGGCGGCCAAGCGCAAGAACCTGACGAAGTACGACGTGCTCATCATCGCGTCGCTCGTGGAGCGCGAGGCCAGCACAGGGAAGGAGCGGCGCATCATCGCGGGGGTCATCGAGAACCGCCTGCGTGCCCGCATGCGCCTCGACATCGACGCAACGGTGCAGTACGCGGTGGGATCATGGAAGGCAGAGCTCACGAAGGATGACCTCGCCATTTCGTCGCCGTACAACACCCGCAAGTACCCCGGCCTGCCGCCCGGGCCCATCTGCAACCCGAGCGAGGAGAGCATCCGCGCCGCGGCCAACCCCATCCCCTCGAAGTACCTCTACTACGTGTCGAAGAACGACGGCACCGACCTTCACTACTTCTCGACCAACGAGGCCGGCCACATCGCCAACATCAAGCGCGCGGCCGCGAACGGCGGGGGATGATGGACGCGCCCTGGCCCACGGCGTCCACGCGCTTCGCGGGGGTGATCGGCTGGCCGGTGGGGCACTCCCTGTCGCCCTCCATGCACAACGCCGCATTCCGGGCGCTGGGGCTCGACTGGGCCTACCTGGCGTTCCCGATCGCGCCGGACCACCTCGAGGGGGCCGTGCGCGGCCTGTTCCACTCGGGCTGCTCGGGGCTCAGCGTGACGATCCCCCACAAGCAGGCCGTCATCGCGTGCTGCGATGAGGTGACCCCTGCCGTCGAGGCCATCGGCGCCGCCAACACGCTCGTCCCCCTGGGCGATGGCCGGGTGCGCGGCGACAACACCGACGCCGAGGGCTTCCTGCGGGCGCTCGACGAGGCCGCGCCGGTGGACCTGCGCGGGCAGGACGTGCTCATGATCGGCGCCGGCGGCGCCGCCCGCGCCATCGCCTTCGCGCTCGACGAGCGGGGCGCGCGGTTGCGCGTGGCCAACCGCACCGCCGATCGCGCCGCCGAGCTGGGCGATGCCGTGGCGTTCACCCGCGCGGCTATGGAAGAGGCCGCATCGGACTGCGTGCTGGTGGTGAACGCCACCAGCCTCGGCATGGGCACCGACGACGTGCCCACGGAGCTCCCCCTCGATGCCCTCGGCCCGGGAACCGTGGCCTACGCCATCGTGTACCGGCAGGAGCCAACGCCGTGGCTTGCCGCGGCCGCCGGGCGGGGCGCCCGCACCGTTGACGGCCTCGGCATGCTGCTCCACCAGGGGGCGGCCGCCTTCGCGCAGTGGACCGGCACCGAGCCGCCGGTGGACGCCATGCGCGCCGGCCTCACCGCCGGCTGACGCCCACCACCGCGTAATGCACGCGCGTCCGGCCCGCGACCTAACCTCGTGAGTCCGATGCGCTTCCTCCACACGGCCGACTGGCACCTGGGCATGACCCGGCGATTCCTCTCGCCGGAGGCCCAGGCGCGCTTCGCCGACGACCGCATCGATGCCGTGCGCGACATCGCGCGCAT
>SXZC01000175.1 GCA_005788075.1 Actinomycetota bacterium | reverse complement strand
TCCTTGGCCGGCACCTGGTACACGCGGTCGTCCTGGATGCCCGCGAGCGGCGAGGTGGCCGGAACCCCCGCCACCGTGCCCTTCACCGCGGTCGGCTGCGCGGCCACCCCCCCGCACCCGGCCAGTGCGCCCGCGGCCAGCACCGCGATCGTGCCGCGGGTGATCATGATCTGGGTGCGCGAGCGTCGCATGCGGCGGAGAGCCTCCAATAGGGAGTGGATCGTCACGGTGGTTGAGGCCCTCGAGCGCAGCAGGAAATGGGCGCGCGGCCCCGGAGCGGCCCGCAGGCTATGCGGGCGCCACGACGACCGGCAAGAGAAAGCGGTTCATCACGACCGCTTCTCACGAGATCCTTACGGCTCTTAGCGCGTTTCCCCTGCTGGAGGGGGTCGTCCCGGGGTCATTTCGGCCGGTCGGACGGTGGCGCGGCGGCGCCGTCGGCACCGGCTGATCCCATCTTCTCGATGAGCTTCTCCCCCTCGATGTCCACGTGGGGAAGGATGCGATCGAGCCACTTGGGCATCCAGTGCAGGCGGCGCCCGATGAGGCGCAGGATTCCCGGCACCATGAACAGCGTGAGTGCCCCGGCCAGCAGCACGCCGGCCGAGAGCCCCACGCCGAACTGCTTGATCACCGGGTCGCCGTTGATGATGAACGCTGCGAACACCGACAGCATGATGAGCGCGGCGGTGGCGATGACCCTCCCCGCCGTGCGCACGCCGTCGGCCACAGCCGTGGCGGGCTCGGCCTTCACGCCGTCGGCGCCCACCCGCGAGAGCAGGAACACCTGGTAGTCGTTGGCCAGGCCGAAGATGGCCGCGTACATCATGAGCGGCACGTACGACGCGATCGGATCGGTGGGCCGTCCGTCGATCGAGCAGCAGGCGTTCGTGGGATCGAGCCCCACCAGCGAGAACCCGAAGCCGAACTGGAACAGCAGCGTCAGCAACCCGAAGGTGGCGAGCGCGATGAGGGTGATCACCACCGCGGCCTGGATGGGGATGAGGATCGACCGGAACGCCAGCAGCAGCACGAACATGTTCAGCAGCGCCACGGTCATGATCACCAGCGGCAGCGAGTCGGTGATCTCCCCGGCGAGGTCGATGTTGGCCGCCGTGGTGCCGCCCACGTAGGCGGTGAGGCCCGTGGTCTCCTTCTCCACCTTGGGCACCACGACGTCGCGCACCCGCTTCACGAGCTCCACCGTGCGCTCCGACGCCGGAGCCGTGGTGGGGATGGCGTTGTAATAGGCCGCCGTGCCGCTCGTGTTGACCGACGGCACCGACACACCCTTCACGCCCTTGGTGGCCTTGAGGGAGTTCTGCAGCTTCACCAGCCGCGGGTCGGTGCCCAGCGGATTGCCGCCTGCGGCCGTGAGCGCGGCGGTCACCTCGGCCTTCAGCTGGTTGGCCTCGGCCAGTTGCTGGTTGGCCTCGGCCTGCAGGGCGAGCAACTGGGCCTTCTGCGCCTCGAGCGACGCCACCCGGGCCAGCAGCCGGACCTCCTCGCGCACGAGCGCCTCGCGCTTTCGCAGCAGGGTGGCGCGCTGCGCGGCCAGCGCGCGGGCCTGCGCGGCGATCGATTCCGCCTGCGACAGCAGCGCCTGCTGCTGCGGGGTGAGCGGCGCCGTGATGATGGCCTTGGCCTGCGCGCGCAGGTCGGCCTCCTTGGCCACGGCGGCCTCGGCGGCCTTCTGCTGCAGGTCGGCCTGCGCGACGAGCGCGGCGGCACGGGCGTCGAGGTCGGCCTTGCGCGTCTGCAGGCGGTCGAGCACGACGGGGTCCACCGTCGCGGCGATCTCCGCCTCCACCGCGGCGATCTCGGCCTGCACCGTGCGTGCCTCAGCGCTCACCTGCCGGTAGCGGGTCTCGGCCGCGCGGGCCTTCGCCGCCTCGGCCTGCGCCTGGGTCACCAGCGCGGCCACCCGGGCATCGGCGGCGCCGCGGGCCTGGCGGCGCAGGGCCTGCGCCTGCGCCACGAGCTTCTGCCGCTTGGCATCGAGCGCCGCGGCCTCGGCATCCAGCTGCTGGCGCCTGGCCGTGAGCACGCTGGCCTCCGCCTTCACCTCCCTCGACTCGGCCTCGAGCCGTGCTTGCATCGCCTGCCCCTCGGCCTGCTCCTGCTCGAGCTGCGCCTGCAGGGCCTCGGCCTGGCTCTGCTCGGCGGCGACGGTGGGGTCCTCCTTGGCGGGAGGGTTGAGCTGCACGGCCACCAGCAACGGGCCGTTGAAGCCCACGCCGAAGCCCTCGGTCATGAGGTCGTACGCCTGGCGCTGGGTGGTCTTGAGCGACGACACCCCGACGTCCTCCTGTCCAAGGTTCATCCACGCCACGGGCACCGCCATCGGCACCAGGATCACCAGCCCCGCGATGAGCATCCACCACGGGTGGCGCGCCACGAACCTCCCCCAGCGCGCCCATACGCCCCCTGCCGATGCCGAGGCGCCGGCCCCTGCCGCGCTCGCGCTCGCGGCACCCGCCGCGGCGCCCTTCTTCCGGCGATGGAAGATCGGGAGCGCATTGAGCTTGTGCCCGAGCAGCGACAGCACGGCCGGAAGCAGCAGGGTGGCCGCCAGCACCGCCGACACCACGGCCAGCGACGATCCGTAGCCGAGCGATGAGATGAGGGGGATGCCCGCCACGGCCAGCGCCAGCAGGGCCAGCACGAGCGTGCCGCCCGCGAACACCACCGCCGTGCCCGCGGTGCCCACGGCGAGCGCCACGGACTCCTTGGGGTCCATGCCCTGGGCGAGCTGTTCGCGATGTCGCGACACCACGAAGAGCGCGTAGTCGATGCCCACGCCGAGGCCGATCATGGTGGCCAGGGTGGGCGCGATGCTGGGCACCGACACGATGTGCCCGAGCAGGCCGATCACCGCCAGGCCCAGCACGAGCCCCACGATCGCACTGATGATGGGGATGAACATCGCGATGAGGCTGCCGAACGACACCGCCAGGATGATCACCGCGGCGATGAGGCCGATCACCGTGCTCAGGTCGGTATTGGGGTTGGACAGCGTGGCCCCCACGGTGCCGCCCGCGGCCACCTGCATGCCGGCCTTGCGCGCGGGCTCGGCGGCGTCCAGCACCGCCTGCGCCTGCTTCTCGGTGATCGACGCCGAGCTCACGTTCATGAGCACCGGCACGTAGGCGATGGTTCCCGACTTGCTCTGCAGGTACTGCGCCGCGTTGCCGTAGGGACTCGTGGCCTGCGTGACGTGCGGCACCTTGGCGATGGCGTTCACCGACGCCGTGATGGCGTTCTTGTTCGCCGTGCTGTTCACCGTGCCCGACGTCACCTTGAACACGATCGGGCTCGTGCCGTTCTGCGTGGGTGGGAAGTCGGCGGCCAGCACGTTGGTGGCGTCCTGGCTCTGCGTGCCCGGGAGGCTGGTGTCGTTGGTGGTGCGCGCGCCCACGAGCGACACCACCAGGGTGAGCCCCACCACGATCACCACCCACAGCAGCAGCCCCTTGATGGGGTGGTGCGCAACCCAGCGCGCCATGCGGTGCAGGACGGATGCCATCGTCAGGCCTGAGCGATCAGGCGTTCGGCGGGGGTTCAGCGATGAAACTGAGCATACGCCCGCACCAGCGCCCGGCGGGAGTGCTCAGCCCGCGGCCATCACGCCGCGGGCGGCAGCACGCTCCCAGGGTCGAGCAACTCGCGCGCGAGGTCGCCCACCGGCATGCCGTCGGCCTCGGCCTGCGCGAGGGCCGTGTCGACATCGGCCGCCAACCCGAGCCGCAGGCGGATCGCCGCGTCGATGGCCGCGAGCCACTCGCTCACCCGGTCGCAGTGCACCAGCACGGCGCCGGGCTCGCGCGCGATGAGGCGCGCCACCTCGTCGGCCAGGTGCGGGATCTCCCCGCGCGCCTGCACGGCGTCCTTCAGCGGGAACCACCGCGTGCCGTACCCCAGCCGCGCGTACTCGGTGAGTGCATGCCGACTGCGCATGGCAGACACGATCGTGCGCACCCCCTGCTCGTGCCACCAGGCCATCTCGGCGTTGCGCCGCAGCACCCGATGGCTGCGCCCGCCTCCACCCGGCCTCTCGGCGATGGCCAGCGAGCCCGGGACGATCCAGGCGTGGGCGGGAACCTTGATGGCGCTCATGCGGGCCTCCGGCGTCGGTGGTGCGGTTAGCCCCAGCCTTCACCCGCCGCCCGTCACGCCTCTACGCCCGCGCGTGCCAACCGGCGCGCGCACCTGCACCAACCTCAGTCGGGGGTCGCCGCCGCCCTGATCCACTCGGGCACGGGCACGGGGGTGCGCCCCTCGCGCTCGATGCACACGTGCACCAGCTCCCCCTCGGCGCACAGCTCATCCCCGCGCAGAAACCTGTGCCGGCTGCGGAATGACGTGGTGCCCACGCCCCCCACCGACGTCTCGATGGTGATCATGTCGTCGAGGAGGATCCTCGCGAGGAACCTGCAGCGGCTCTCGACGATCGGGATGCCCACCCCCTCCTCCAGCAGCCGGGTGAACGGCCAGTCGAGGTCGGCCAGCCACTCGCAGAGGCCGCGATCCATCCACCGGTAGGCGGTGGTGAAGTGGATCTGGCTCACGTCGATCTCCGACATCACGATGCGCCGGGTCTCGCTGCGGATGTGGGGAGCGCTCACGCGTGGGCCTCGAGCAGGTTCATGCAGGCGAGCCTACGC
>SXZC01000174.1 GCA_005788075.1 Actinomycetota bacterium | reverse complement strand
TCCCCGGGGCGGCCGAGCAGGTCGCCAATCACCTGCAGCAGGTCCCCGTTGATGAAGGGCTTGCTCACGAAGGCGTCCGCACCGCGCTCGACGCTGCGCGCGCGGTGCTCATCGCCCGAGAGGGCGGTGAGCAGTACCACTGGCACCGTGCTCGTCGCGCGGATGGCGCTCAGGGTGTCCCAGCCATCGAGCTGGGGCATCTCGACGTCGAGCACCACCAAGTCCACTTCCCCGGCGGCCAGCACCTCGAGGCACTCGAGCCCGCTGCCCACGCCCACCACGGCATGGCCCGCGCGCTCGAGCACGACCGCGAGCATCGAACGGACCGCTGCGTCGTCCTCCGCGACGAGGATGGTGCTCAAGCGGGGTCGCCGGCTGCAGCAGCCAGCGGAATCTCCGCTTCCACGGTGGTGCCCTTTCCGGGGCTCCCCGTTACCCGCATCTCGCCGTTGAGCGCACGCACGCGCTCCGACATGCCGAGGAGCCCGTAGGAGCCCTCCTGGAACCGGGCAGTGGGCACGTCGAGGCCCCGCCCGTCATCCGCCACCGTGAACCGCATGGCACCCGTGGTGCTGCGCTCGAGTCGCATGTGCACCGACGTCGCCCCCGCGTGCTTCGCGATGTTCGTGAGCGACTCCTGGGCGATCCGGTAGATGCAGTCGGCCACCTCCTCCGGCGGCTCGGGCATGGCATCGGGCAGCGCCGCGAGGTCGCACTCCACGCCCGTCCGGGCGGTGAAAGCATCGGCCAGATCACGCAGCGCGCCGACCAGGGCCCGGTGATAGAGCCCCTGCGGCCGCAGGTCCTCGATGATCCGGCGCGTGGCGCCGGCCGCATCGATCACGTTGCGCTGCGACTCCACGAGCCACTGGCGGGCCTCCTCGGGGTCGTGCGCGAGGGCGTCCTCCGCCATGCCCAGCCGCATGTTCAGCGCCGACAGCGACTGCTGCAGGTCGTCGTGCAGGTCCCGGGCGATCCTGCGCCGCTCCTCGGCCTGCACGCGCTCCCGGTCGGCCACCAGCACGCGCAGCGCCGCCTGGGAGTCCTCGAGGGCCGACCGGTCGTCCGTCACGGCGAGCCGCTCGCGCACGGTCATGAGGGCGCCGCCCCAGCCGTCGCCGTCGTCGATGGGCGTGACCGCGCAGGCCACGGGCCGCGCCTGCGCCGATCCCACCACCCGCACGATCATCGGGGCCTCCGGAAGGCTGCCCCCGTCGCCCGCGATCTCGATGGGCGACTGGCCTTCCGGCAACGGTGCGCCGTCGGCATCGCGGATGTCCATCAGCGCGGCGAGCTCCCCGGCACGCGTGGGCCGGGCATCGCGCTCCCCCACGCCGCACATGGCCGCGAGGGCCTCGTTCATCACGACGATGCGGCCGTCGTCGGCGATGACCGCCATTCCCACGGGCAGCGCCGCGAACGCGGCAGCGAGGGCCGCTGCCGGGAGCGGCACGGCGGGCGCCTCATGCACCTGCTCCGGTTGGTCACCGCTCTGCGTCATCCCGCTCCCCGTGGAGTGGAATGACCCTATCGAATCCGGGGGTGCGCCCTCTTGCGCGAGGGCCGCGACGTCATCCATGGCCTCTCCCGCATCGCCTGCACCATGACTATCGCCTGTGGGCCACGCGAATCCCGCCGACATGCGGTGGATGGCAGGTTCCGGCCATTCGGATGCCCGACGGCCGCCAATCCGGGCGGGACGCCCGGGGATCGCGCCGCCGCTGCTGCGCCGCAGGGACATCGGCGTCTAATCTGCCGGGCGCACGCGGGTGTAGCTCAACGGTAGAGCAGGAGCCTTCCAAGCTTCTGATGACGGTTCGATTCCGTTCACCCGCTTGAGGGCCTAGGAGAGGATGTCCTTCCTCTCGAATCGCAGGAACGCGAGCCCCACGAGCACCGCGAATACCCCGACGTTGTAGGCGAGGCCGACGGCCATATCGCCCCACACGATGGTCGGCCCGAGGGCGTCGGACCACGCGCTCGCGTAGTTGGTGGGAAGCAGCTGGCGCAGCGGACCCAAGGCATCGATGATGTCGAGGATGTTCGCCACGACCACCACGAGTACGCCGGCGCCCACGGCACCGAGGGGAACATCGGTGGACACGCTCGCGAGGAATGCCACGCCCGCCGGCACGAGCAGGGTCACCGCGATGTAGCCGGTGATGATCGCGAGGCGCGTGGTGGACTCCCCCGCCCCGAGTTCGCCGCCCAGCGGGGTGGCAAGCCCTTCGCCCCCGAAGGCGATCCACCCAAGCAGGAATGATGCGAGCACGAGGACCAGCAGCACCGCGACGGTGGACACCAGGCCGACGATCAGCTTGACCACCAGGACCCTCCGCCGCGGCACCGGGGCCACGAGCAGGTAGCGCAGGGTCGACCACGATGCCTCGCTGGCCACGGTGTCCCCGAGGAACATCGCGGCGAGCAGAACCAGCAGGAAGGCCGACGTGAACAACAGCCCGCTGAGCGCGAAGTTCCACGGGCCGGTCGCCATGAGGCCGAAGACGTCGAGGTCGCCATCCGCCAGCCCGCCGCCCCCACCGCCCGCCGAGGGCCCGAACTTGACGGCGAGCACCACCACGATCGGGAGCGCGAGCACGAGCGCGAGCGCCACGGCCGTGCGGCGGCGGCGAAGCTGGCGGATCATCTCGAGGCGCACGCTCAGGGTGCGCCGTGCCGAGTAGCCATCCATCAGTGATCCCCCTCCGCCAGTGGTCCCGCATTGGCCATGTGGTCGGACCCGACCAAGTCCATGAAGACGTCCTCCAGGTGCTGGCCGCTGCGACCGGCAAGGAGTTCCTCCACGGTCCCCGTCGCCACCACCAGGCCCCGGTGCATCACCACCACGTCCGTGCACGTCTGCTCGACCTCGCCGAGCAGGTGCGACGAGAGGATCACCGTGCGGCCCTCCCTCGCGTAGGCGCGCACAACCCTGCGCATCTCGCGGATCTGCGGCGGGTCGAGGCCGTTCGTGGGCTCGTCGAGCAGCAGGATGTCCGGCATTCCGAGCATCGCCTGCGCGATGCCCAGGCGCTGCTTCATGCCCTGGCTGTAGGTACGCACCTTGCGGTCGATGGACGGCCCGAGCGCGGCGATCTCGAGCACCTCGTCCATGCACGGATCGCCCGCGCGTCCGCTCGCGCGCCAGTAGAGATCGAGGTTCTCGCGCCCGGACAGGTGCGGCATGAACCCGGGCCCTTCGACGAACGCGCCGATGCGCGACAGCACGGCGGCCCCCGGGGTGACGCGCTCGCCGAAGACGAACACGCTGCCCTCCGTCGGGCGGATCAACCCCATCGCCATGCGCAACGTCGTCGTCTTGCCCGCGCCATTTGGACCCAGCAGGCCGAGCACCACGCCCCGCGGCACGGTGATGTCGACGCCGGCGACGGCGCGCACGCCCTTGCCGAACTGCTTCACCAGGCCCTCGATCACGAGCGGGCGATCCTCCAGCTCCGTCCGCACGGTGTCGCCCTTCACCCGCGGGCGAAGCAGCCTCAGGGCGATGGCCACGCCCACGCAGATGCCGAGCGCCACGAGCGGCCACGCCCACAGGGGAATCCCCTGGGTGCTGACCGTCATGTTCACCTCGGGAAGGTCCAGCACCGGGTCGGCCAGCGACACGCGGTAGACGGCCGGCGCGTCCGGCGTGCGGAATGCCTGATCGGTGGTGTTCACGGTGACCACCAGGCGGTCCCCCGCGGGAACGTCCGTGACGATCGCGGGCAGCTCGACATCCACGCGCCGGGGCGCAGGCCCGAGCTTCACGTTCACGGGGGCGACGAGTCCGTTCGGCAGCACTAGCGCTCCCGCTGCCGTCTGGATGCGCAGGCCGACGAACACGGCGGACTCCCGCGCGACGTCGCTCGAGAGGGTCAGGCTCACGCGCGGCGCGCCGACGATGCGCGTGGCCTCGGGTATCGGCTCGGACACGAAACGGGCGGCCTGGTTCGGCGCCACTCCCTGGCCGAGCAGCGACAGGCCACGGCCCGCGGAGCCGATGCGGGGAAGCGAGCTGAGCGCGGCGGGCAGCCCGCCGGCCGGGGCGAGGATCTGCTGCGGCGGCCCGGAGATGGTCACGGGCACCTCGGACTCACCACTCAGGCCCGGATACCGGGGGCTGCTCAGCACCTCAACGGTGCCGGAGTCATCCTGATCGATGGCCGAGGCCGCCACGAGCGATGCCTCGAAGTCGAGGGGCACCGCCGGGCCGTCGGCGAGGTACTGCTGGAACCACGACCGCGTGAGGCCCCGGAGCCGCTCCGACTCGTCGGCGCCCCGGTCGTGCCCCTGCGCGTGCCACACCACCTTCACCGGTGTGTCCCGATTCGCCGCGCGGATCTGCTCGGCATTCGCATTCACCTGCTGCAGCGGGAAGAGCGAATCGGCCTGCCCGCCCCCGAGCAACGTCGGCACGGTGATGCGATCGGTCACGCTCGCGGGCGACGAGCGCCGCATGAGGGCCTGCATTGCCGGTGACACCGATCCCGTGGTCGCGGCGCCCGTGTAGGCCGCGCACCATGCCGGGGTGAAGCGGCCGCAGGTGCTCGCGCGGCCGGGCGGGGACGACAGGCCGGCGCTGAAGAAGACCGACGACCACAGTTGCTTGTACACCCCCGGCGTCCGCGTGCCCCGCATGGACTGGCCGAAGAGCGACGACTCGAGGTCGTTCCAGGTGATGTCCGCGGCCACGGCGTCGACGCGGGCGTCGTAGCCCGCGAGCAGCAGGGCGAGGGCCCCGCCGTAGGAACCCCCCGCCACCCCAACGACCGGATCGCCGGATGCCTCCTTTCGCACGGCGTCGAGGCCGGCGAGGTGATCGATGAGGGC
The DNA here is from genome assembly GCA_005788075.1 of Actinomycetota bacterium. Lineage (GTDB taxonomy): Bacteria > Actinomycetota > Thermoleophilia > Miltoncostaeales > Miltoncostaeaceae > SYFI01. Next base: position 2,321 of record SXZC01000174.1, on the reverse strand, counting down.
GGAGGCATCGGCCACCTCGAATTCCGGGGCGTTCATCGAGATGAGCCCCGTCGAGCGGCCGAACCCGCGCGCGGTGTAGGCGAGCACCACGAACCCGGCGTCGGCGAGGATCTGTGCCTCCTCGACGACGCTCTCCTTGCTACCGCCGAAGCCGTGCGCGATCAGGATCGCCGGCGCCGGGGTGACCGCGGGCGTGTAGATGTCGGCGTCCAGCCGCACCGGGGTGCGATCGGTCGCCGATGTCGCGGCGCCCTCCAGCGTCGCCGGCTCCACCGCGGCCTGCGCGCGGGCGGGCGGGGAAGCGGCCAGCATCGCCGCGGCCACGAGGGCCGCGGCTATGCCGCCGAGGGTCGCGCGTGCTGCGCGACCCCACCTCACCATTGCGCGTGCGGGGATCCCTCCAGCAGGGCTCAATCGGTGAGGCCGATCCGGTCGTGCACCCGCTTCATCCAGCGCGGCGCCCACCAGTTCCACTTGCCGGCGATGCGCATGAGGGCCGGCACGATGACGCCGCGGATGATCGTGGCGTCGATCAGGATGGCCAGCGCCACGCCCAGGCCGAGCAGCTTGATGTTGGTGACGCTCGAGGTGATGAAGGCCGCGAACACCACTGCGATCAGGATCGCCGCGGCCGTGACGATGCGCCCGGACCTCTGCATGCCGAACGCCACGGAGGCCTCGTTGTCGCCCGTGCGGATCCATTCCTCGCGGATGCGCGAGAGCAGGAACAACTCGTAGTCCATCGCCAGGGCGAAGGCCACGATGGCGGTGAGCACCACCATCGACGTGTCCACGGTGCCGGTGACGGTGAAGCCACCGAGGAGCCCATTGAGGTGGCCCTCCTGGAACACCCACACGAGGATGCCCAGCGTGGCGGCGAGGCCGAGGAAGTTCATGACCACGGCCTTGATCGGCAGCAGCACGCTTCCCGTGTAGAGGAACAGCAGCACCAGCACGGTGACCAGCACCCACGTGATGACCGCTGGCAGCGCACCGGCGATCGCGTTGAGGGTGTCCGCGTCCTCGGCGGCGACGCCGCCCACCAGCGCGGCGGCGTTGATCTCGCGGATGTCGGCCACCTGGCCGCGCGCGTCGCCGGTGCCAGGAACCACGGAGCTCGTCACCACGATGCGCTCGGCGCCTCCCGGGCTGGTGAGCGCGGCGGCGTCGGGCGCGGGGCCCACCCGCTGCCCGTCGGCGAACACGCCGTCGGGCGCCACCACGGCCTCCACGCCCTGCACCTTCGATACCTGCAGCGCATAGGCGGCGCCGTCGGCAGGCGCCGTGCCCGCCGGGAACACCACCTCGATCGGGTTGGCGTCGTTGCCCACGAAGGCCGTTCGCACCGCCTCGCCCGCGACGGCCACCGGGTCGTCCGCGGGCAGCGAGCGCTCGTCGGTGGGCCCGAACACCACGCCGAATGCCGGCAGGGACAGCACCACGAGCACGGCGACGGCGCCGAGGCCCCAGAGGTAGGGCCTGCGCATGACCCGGCGCGCCATCGACGCCCAGAACCCGGTGTCCCGCGGCTCGGTGGACCGCCGCCACACCGTGAATCGGTTCACGCGCGGTCCGAGGATCGCCAGCAGGCTGCACAGCACGAAGATGGCGCCGAGCACCGCGGCGATCACCACCACAAGCCCGGCGTACCCGAACGAGCGGAGGAAGTAGAGCGGGAAGAACAGGAAGCCCGCCATCGTGACGGCCACCACGAGGCCCGAGGCGATCACCGTGCGCCCGGCGGTGGCCATCGTGGTGCCAAGCGCCGATTGCACGTCGGCGCCATTTCGTAACTCCTCGCGGAACCGGCTGACGATGAGCAGCGAGTAGTCGATGCCCAAGGCGAGCCCCAGTCCGGTGATCAGGTTCACCGAGTAGATGGAGACGTCCGTGAACAGCGTGAACGCCAGGAGCCCGCCGAAGCTGAGCAGGATGGATGCCACGCCCACGAGCACGGGCAGGCCCGCGGCGATGAGACCGCCGAAGACGAACAGCAGCAGCACGAAGGTGATCGGGATGGCGATCATCTCGGCCACCACGAGATCCGATCCAATGCGCTCCCCGAGGGTGGCCCCGGCCACCGAGGCCCCGCCCACCAGCACCTCGACGCCGTCGGTCGTGCCGGCGAACCGGTCGCGCAGCGTGCCCGCCGCCTCCTCGGCCTTGGCGGTGTCGGGCACCATGCTCACGAGGATGAGCCCGGCATTGCCGGCGGGATTCACCAATGCGTCGCCTCCCGCCGCTGACCACGGCGACCGCACGGCGGCCACGCCCTCCACGGCCGCCACCTGGCGGGTGAGCCGTTGGCCCACCTCGGCGGC
>SXZC01000173.1 GCA_005788075.1 Actinomycetota bacterium | reverse complement strand
TCCCGGATGGGCGGTGGGGAGAGCGGTGGACCGCCCCCCGCGTGCGGTAGTTTCGTGCCCATGACCCGCGACGAGATCCTGGCGCTGTGCGAAGAGCGCGACATCAAGTTCATCCGCTTCTGGTTCACCGACGTGCTGGGCCAGCTGAAGAGCTTCGCGGTCACCCGCGAGGAGCTCCCCACCGCGATGGAGAGCGGAATGGGGTTCGACGGCTCGTCGATCACCGGCTTCAACGCCATCGAGGAGTCGGACATGATCGCCATGCCCGACCTCGACACCTTCGCGGTGCTGCCCTACCGGCCCACCGAGCAGGGCGTGGCGCGGGTGTTCTGCGACATCCAGCTGCCCACCGGCGAGCCCTACGAGGGTGACCCCCGGCAGATCCTGCGCCGCGCCATCGAGCGCGCGCGGTCGATGGGGTTCGACCACTACTACCTGGGCCCGGAGCTGGAGTTCTTCTACTTCAAGAGCAGCGAGGGCACCGAGACGCTCGATCGCGGCGGCTACTTCGACCTCACCACCCTCGACGCCGCCAGCGACCTGCGCCGTGAGACCGTGCTCGCGCTCGAGGCCATGGGCATCCACGTGGAGTACTCGCACCACGAGGTGGCGCCGAGCCAGCACGAGATCGACATGCGCTTCGACGACGCCCTGCGCATGGCCGACAACGTCATGACCTACCGCACCGTGGTGAAGGAGGTCGCGCACCGCCACGGGGTGTACGCCACCTTCATGCCCAAGCCGCTCGCCAACGAGAACGGATCGGGCATGCACACCCACCAGAGCCTCTTCCGCGGCGAGAGCAACGCGTTCTTCGACCCGTCGGATGAGTACCTGCTCTCGGCCGACGCCAAGGCCTTCATCGCCGGGCAGCTGCGCCACGCACGCGAGCTCTCGTGCGTGTTCGCGCAGTGGGTGAACTCCTACAAGCGGCTGGTGCCGGGGTATGAGGCGCCGGTGTACATCGCGTGGAGCCGCCGCAACCGGTCGGCGCTCATCCGCGTGCCGATGTACCACGTGGGCAAGGAGCGGGCCACGCGCTGCGAGCTGCGCAGCCCCGATCCCGCCTGCAACCCCTACCTCACCTTCGCGGCCCTGCTGCACGCGGGCCTCGACGGCATCGAGAAGGGCTACGAGCTGCCGGCGCCGATGGAGACCAACCTCTACGAGTTCGGTCCCGAGGAGCGTGCGCGCGAGGGAATCGAGAGCCTGCCCGAGACGCTGGGCGAGGCCATCGAGATCGGCGCGGCCAGCGAGCTGCTGCTGCGGGCATTCGGAGAGCACACCCACTCGCGGTTCGTCGAGATAAAGCGCGCGGAGTGGGAGGAGTACCGCGTGCAGCTCACGCCGTTCGAGATGGAGCGCTACCTGCCGGTGCTCTAGCCCGGCCCCGCGATGGAGTCCACAACCCCGACCGACGTGAGCTGGCTGCCCAACTGGGCCGAGGTGCTCATCTGGGTGGGCGTCATCGTGCTGGTGGCGGCCATCTGCATCTGGATCGTGCGCGCCGTCGAGCGGCGCTCGGTGGCGCGCGTCATGCGCCAGGGCGAGACCGTGCGCGCCCGCCAGCGCGGCACGGCCATCGGCGCGCTGGCCACCGGGGTGATCTACCTGGTGGTGATCGCGGCCGTGGTGGCGGCGATCGCCGTCGTCTTCGGCGCCAACAGCGTGGCGGCAATCTCGGGCTCGGCGTTCGTGCTTCTGGTGCTGGGCTTCACCATGCAGCGGCTGCTGGCCGACGTGGTGGCGGGCTTCTTCATCCTGTTCGAGGGGCAGTTCGCGGTGGGCGACCTGGTGATGCTCGAGAGCACGGTGCCGATGGGCGTGGTGGAGCGCGCGGGGCTGCGCGCCACGGTGCTGCGCGCCCTGAACGGCGACATGGTCTACGTGCCCAACAGCCAGGTGAAGGCCGCGCAGCGACTGCCCCACTCCGTGCGCGACATGGAGATCGGCGTGCTGGTCACCGACGTCGCCCCGCTGGCCCGGGCGGTGGCCGACGCCGCCGACCTGGTGGGCCCGGGCGGCGTGCGGTTCTCATCGGCCCCGATGATCACTCGCACCGACGACATGGGCGATGACCTGGCGTGGGTGCGGATACGCGTCGATGTAATGCCCGGGTTCGAGTGGATGGTCACCGGCCTGCTGGTCGATGTGATCCGCGCCCGGTGCGGCGACGCCCTGAAGGGCGATCCCGTGGTGAGCGACGCCGACCGCACGGTGCTGCGCGGCTACGAGAAGATGCTGCGCGAGGCGAAGGCAGAGGGCGCCGCGGAATCGCAGCCCCCCGGCCCAGCGCCCACCGGCTAGGCACGGCGCCCGCAGGCACATCAGGCGCTACCCACGGGCGCGCAAGGCGCTTGCCGCGGGCGCGCTAGGCGGCGGCCTGCCCCCGCGGCGCGGCCAGCGCGATCACCTCGCGCCAGCGGGCCACGCAGGCGTCCCACGTCCAGGTGGCGGCGAAGGCCCGGCCGCTCTCGCCCATGGCCTCGCGCTCAGCCGGGTTCAGGCTGAGCCGGAAGAGCTGGCGCTCATAGGTGTCGGGGCCGGTGTAGAG
>SXZC01000172.1 GCA_005788075.1 Actinomycetota bacterium | reverse complement strand
GCCGCGCTCGAGAGCCTCAAGCACCCGGCGGCCATCCAGGCGCGCGTTGACGAGGCCATTTCGGAGCGCGAGCGGGTGTCGTCCGCGTTGCGCGAGATGGGGGTGCCCTTTACCCCGAGCCACGGCAACTTTATCCTCATGGAGCCGCCTGGCCCGGGCACCGACGCCCGCGCCCTGCACGAGGACCTCCTGAGGCGGGGGGTAATCGTCCGAAGTGGCGCCGCGCTCGGGTGCCCCGGCACCCTGCGGGTGACCATCGGGGCGCCATCCGAGAACGACGCATTCCTGTCAGCGCTGGGCGCGGCGGCAGGCATTACGGCGCCCACCGCGTAGGGCACCGGCAGCAACCACCACCACAACGACCGAGGAACAACCGCAGCCATGATGATCGTGATGAAGGAAGGCGCGAGCGACGGGCAGATCCAGTCCGTCGTCGACCGCGTGACCGCCGCCGGGGCGCAGGCCCACGTGTCGCGCGGTGAGTTCGTCACCGTCATCGGCGCGATCGGCGACGACCGCGAGATGATCGCCCAGCTCGACCTCGAGGGCCAGGACGGCGTTGAGCGCGTGGTGCCCATCCTCAAGCCCTACAAGCTGGTCTCCCGCGAGTTCCGCCACGGCGACATGCCCGTGGTGGTGGACGGCGTGAAGGTGGGCGGCGGCTCCTTCGGCCTGATCGCCGGCCCCTGCACCGTGGAGACCCGAGAGCAGACCCTCGAGACCGCCCGCGTGGTGAAGGCCGCCGGCGCGGCCATGCTGCGCGGCGGCGCCTACAAGCCGCGCACCTCGCCCTACACCTTCCAGGGCCTGGGCAAGCCCGCGCTGGAGATCCTCGCCGAGGCGCGCGAGGAGACCGGCCTGCCCATCGTCACCGAGCTCATGGACATCCGCCAGCTCGACGACGTGCTCGAGGTGGCCGACGTCATCCAGCTCGGCGCCCGCAACATGCAGAACTTCGACCTCATGCGCGAGGTCGGCCGCACCGACAAGGCCGTGCTGCTCAAGCGCGGGCTGGCCAACACCATCGAGGAGTGGCTGCTCTCGGCGGAGTACATCGCCAAGGAGGGCAACGAGCGCATCATGCTGTGCGAGCGCGGCATCCGCACGTTCGAGACCGCCACGCGGTCCACGCTCGACCTCTCCGCCGTTCCGGTGGCGAAGAACCTGTCGGCCCTGCCCGTGATCGTCGACCCGTCCCACGCGATGGGCCGCCGCGACTTCATCCTGCCCATGGCGCGCGCGGCCGTGGCCGCGGGCGCCGACGGCCTGATCGTCGAGGTGCACCCGGCTCCCGAGCACGCCCTGTGCGACGGCCCGCAGGCCCTGTACGCCGACTCCTTCGCCGCATGGGTGGCGGACGTCCGCCGGGTTGTCGACCTCATGGGCCTCGTCATGGCGGGCGGAGAGCCCGTGCCCGCCGGGGTCTAGTGGCCACGGCCGGGCTGGGCGGCCCGGTCGCCCTCATCGGAGTGGGACTCATCGGCGGCTCGCTGGGCCTGGCCCTGCGCGCGGACGCCGGCGTGGCCGAGGTGCGCGGCTTCGACCCCGCGGAGGGGGCGCTCGAGGGGGCCCTTGGGCGCGGCGCCATCACGGACGCCGCGCCGGACATCGCCACGGCGGTCACCGGCGCCGAGGTGGTGGTGGTGTGCGCCCCCGTGGGGGACATCCCGGCCGTCGTGAGCCAGGTGCTGGCCGTAACCGACGCGGGCACCGTGGTCACGGATGTCGGCTCGGCAAAGAGCGAGGTGCTGCACGCCCTCACGGCTGCGGAGCGCGAGCGGTTTTGCGGCGGGCACCCCGTCGCGGGAGCCGAGCTGTCGGGCGTGGCCAACGCCCGTGACGACCTCTTCGTGGGCGCCACCTGGTTCCTCACGCCCACCGCCGAGACGCGGCCGGAGCTGCTCGAGCGCGTGCACGGCATGGTGGCGTCGGTGGGCGCCGTGCCCGCCGCCGTCGACCCGGACGTGCACGACCAGCTCATGGCGCTGGTGTCGCACCTTCCTCACGTGATGGCCTCGGCGCTCATGCGGCAGGCGGCCGCCACGGCGCACCAGGGGCGCGAGGCCCTGCGCTCGGCCGGGCCGTCGTTCCGCGACCTCACCCGCGTGGCGGGATCCAACCCCACGCTCTGGGCGGACATCCTGCTGAGCAACCGGGGAGCGGTGCTCGAGGAGACCCGGCGCCTGCGCGGGGAGTTCGCAGATGTGGAGGCCGCCCTGGAGCGCGGCGATCGCACGTGGCTCGAGGGCTTCTTCGCGACGGCCGTCGAGGGCCGCGACCGGCTGCTTCGCCAGGACGACGTCGTGGGCGGCGAGGTGGTCCGCATCACGGTCGAGGTGCCGAACCGCCCGGGGGTGCTTAGCGAGATCGCCACCGCGTTGGGGCACGCCCACATCAACATCGAGGACCTGCATCTGAGCCCGTCCCGGGCCGACGAGCCATCGGGCCTCCTCGAGCTGGATGTCGCCGGCGAGGACGCCGCGCGCCGTGCCGCGGCGCTCATCACCGAGCGGGGATTCCGGGTCACCGAAGGCGCGTGAGCCCGCCCGCCGAGGGCCTAACCTTCCACCCGAGGTCGAACGGCATGCGGGAGGAATGATGGGCATCTTCGGACTTGGCAACCCCACGATGGTGACGGAGGAGGACGCCCTCCCCGGGCGCACCGAGACCATCCGCGTGCCCGCCGCCCACGAGGTGCTGGGCAACCCTCTGCTGCCGCCGTTCCCCGATGGCATGGAGCAGGTGGTCATCGGCATGGGCTGCTTCTGGGGTGCCGAGCGGATGTTCTGGCAGCTGCCGGGCGCGTGGACCACTGCCGTGGGCTACGCCGGCGGGTTCACGCGCAACCCGCTCTATGAGGAGGTGTGCACGGGCCGCACCGGGCACACCGAGGTGGTGCTCGCGGTGTTCGATCCCACGGTCACCTCATACGGCGAGATGCTGAAGACCTTCTGGGAGGGGCACGACCCCACGCAGGGCTTCCGGCAGGGCAACGATGTGGGCACCCAGTACCGATCGGCCATCTTCTGCATGGACGACCGTCAGCAGCAGATCGCCGAGGCCTCGCGCGACATGTTCCAGGGGGCGCTCGACGCCGCCGGCGCCGGGCGCATCTCCACCGAGATCGCCCCGGCCGGGCCCTTCTACTACGCCGAGGGCTACCACCAGCAGTACCTGGCCAAGAACCCGAACGGCTACTGCGGGCTGGGCGGCACGGGCGTGAGCTGCCCCGTGGGCATCGCCGAGATGGCCTGAGGCCCGTGGACGGGCTGGCGCCCCCGCGCCCGCTCGAGGCCGCCGACTTCGACGCGGCCCGGGCGGTGGCCGATGGCTGGTTCGGGCATCCGGTGGGCCTCACGCTGCACCGGCTGTTCTTCGACCAGCTCGGGCCCCACGGGGTGTGGATCGCCCGGGAGGACGGCGCGCCTGCGGGGTTCCTGCTGGGCCTGGTGAGCGCGTCGGAGCCCGACCTCGCCTACGTGCACCTGCATGCGGTGGATCCCGCGCTGCGGGGGCAGGGGGTGGGGGCGACCCTCTACCGCGAGTTCGGGCGGCGGGCCGCTGAGCGGGGGTGCACGCGCGTGCGCGCGTTGGCGGCACCGCACCGCGAGGGGTCGATCGCCTTCCACCGGGCCCTGGGCTTCGAGGGACCGCTCGAGGCCGGGTATCTCGGCCCGGGCGAGGACCGCATCGTGTTCGAGCGCGCGCTGCCCATCCCGTGAGCGTGCTTCCGCCACCGCCGCAGGGTCGGGAGGAGGCCTGGGTGCGACAGCACCTCGCCGGGCTGTTCGCGGGGCCGGATCAGCCGTCGGGGCGGTTCCGCGGTGGGCAGGCCGCCGCCGATGCCGCGCTCGCGACCTTCGACGTGCGCGGCTACGCGTCGCAGCGCAACGAGGTGTGGCCGCCCTCGGCCCGCGGCGCCTCGGGGCTCTCGCCGTGGATCCGCCACGGGCTCATCACCCTGCCGCGTGCCTGGAAGCACGTGGAGGGCGGTCCGGCACGCGACGTCGAGAAGTTCCGCGATGAGCTCATGTGGCAGGAGTACGCGCGGCATCTGTACGCCCGGTTGGGCGGTGGCATCGGGCGCCCGCTGCGCGCATCGCCGGCCCCCGACCGCGGGTCGTCGCGCGATCAGGTGATCGATCGCCGCATGGCATGCATCGACCTCGTGGTGGGCGAACTCGAGGATGACGGCTGGATGGTCAACCAGACCCGCATGTGGCTGGCGTCGCACTGGGCAGTGCGGCATGGCGCGTCGTGGGATCGCGGCGAGCTCTGGATGCGCCGGCGCCTGCTCGATGGATCCCGCGCAGCGAATGCCGTGGGCTGGCAGTGGACGGCCGGCACGGCCACGGGCAAGCGCTACGGCTTCGCGCGCGGCCAGGTGGAGCGTCGCGCGCCGGGCACCTGCGAAGGCTGCGCGCTGCGTACGTCGTGCCCCATCGAGCGCTGGCCTGCCGACGACGTGCCCGTGCGCCTCGACCCCGACCCACGGCTGCGGTCGGACCCCGACCCCGGCGGCACCGCTGGGCCTGAGCATCCGGAGCAGCACGGGCAGCCCGAGGCCGTGTGGATCACCGCCGAGTCTCTGGGCGACGACGACCCGGCGCTGGCCGCCCACCCGGACCTGCCGGCGGTGTTCGTGTTCGACGAGGGCTACCTGACGCGGTTGCGCCCCGCGGTGAAGCGCCTGGTGTTCATCGCCGAGTGCCTTGCCGACCTCTCGTCCCGGCGATCCGTCGAGGTGCATCGTGGCGATCCGGCCCAGGTACTGGCGGGACGCCCCGTGGCCGCGACGTTCACCCCCGTGCCGGGGTGGCGTGCCCGCGCCCGCGCGATCGGTCCCGTCGCAGTGCACCCGTGGCCGTGGCTGCGACGACCCGGCAGCGGCAGCGTGGCGTCGTTCAGCGCGTGGCGCGGGGGGTCATCCCGGCCCCGGCGAGGAACCCGGCGATCACGCGGCTGAGTGTGCCGCCGCGCCACGCGAGGGGGCTCTCGGCGTCGTCCTCGACGGTGAACTCCGCCCCGGGGATGACCTCGGCCCAGCGCTCGGCGATGCGCAGCGGGTGCTCGGGGTCGAGGCGGTCACGGCTGCCGATCACCAGCGTGGGACAGGCGATGCCCGCCAGCGCCTGATCGCCGGCGAATGCCGCCCCGCGCGGCGTGGCGCGAAGCGCCGCGGCCACCGCCTGCGGCTGCGCGTGGCGCGCCAGGCGCTGGCGCATGACCGTGCGGATGAGGTCGAGGCTGGCCGGGTCGACCCCCGGGTCACCGTAGGCATGCACGAAGCCGTCGGGCCCGCCGTCCTCCAGGCCCGCTGCCAGGCGATCCCACCGGGCGGGGTCGGCCGTGGGCGTGCCGAGGTGCGCAGGGGTGATGGCCACCAGGGCCTGCACGCGCTCGGGATGGCCCAGCGCCACGGCGGCGGCCACGGCCGACCCCATGGACATTCCGACGAGGGCAGCCCGGTGCACGCCCCGGTCGTCCAGCACGCGCACGGCGTCTGCCGCCAGTTGGTCGTAGCGGTAGTCATCCGCCGAGGGAGCGGGCGACGACTCCCCATGCCCCCGGGAGTCGTAGGCGATTACGCGGTATCCATCGCGCTCGAGGGCGGTCGAACCGTGCACCACGTAGCGCCTGGTGGCCGACAGGCCGTGCAGCATGAGGATCGCCGGCCCGTCACCGTCGTCGTCGCCCCGGAGGATGACGCCGTCGCCGGCAACCTCGAAGGCGCTCACGCCGCCTGCTGCAGCACGTCGAACAGGCTCGCCGAGTGGCGCTCGACGAACGCCGGGCCCACGCCCTTCACGTCGAGCAGCGAGGCCTCGTCGGTGGGTCGACGCACGGCGATCGTGCGCAGTGCGGCGTCGGCGCACACCGTGTATGCCGGCTTGCCGTCGGCCCGCTCGCGACGCCACTCGCGCAGTTGCTCGAACAGCCGCTCGTCCTCGGGTGCCATCTCAACCCCGTCCACCGAGGCCTGTGTATCGGGCGCCCGATCGTCTCGCCGAAGGCGAATAGATCGGCCACCCTCACCCCGATCGCTCCCCGCTCCGCTGCTGGCGCCGACGCCGCTCGCTGATCCGCTGCTGGCGCGGCGGGCGCTCCCCGACGCCGCCGCGGCCTCCACATCGGCCGGGGGGTCGCAGACATCGCAGCAGCGGCCCGCCGCGGCAGCCGGGGCGGCATCGCCGAAGTGGTCGAGGATCGCCTGGCGCCTGCACGTGGGCGACTCGATGTAGGCGTTGATGGCCCGGTAGGCCGTCCATGCGCGGTCGCGGGCCACGCGGCCGCCGTCCGGGCCGTCGTGCTGGTTCGCGAAGCGGATGAGGCGGCCGAGGTCGGCGCGCATGGCCAGCAGCACCGCCCGACCCGGCAGGCCGTCACGCCCGCCTCGCCCGGCCTCCTGGTAGTAGCCCTCGAGCGAGGTGGGTATCGACCAGTGCCACACGCCACGCACGTCGGAGCGATCAATGCCCATGCCAAACGCATTGGTGGCGGCGATCACGTCGGCCTGTCCCGACATGAAGGCGTCCTGCGCGGCGATGCGCTCCTCATCCGGAAGCCCCGCGTGGTACCCGACCGCGCGGAAGCCCCGTGCCTGCAGGCCCTCGGCCACCTCCTCGGTGGCCTTGCGCGTGCCGCAGTACACGATGGCCGGCGTGCCGTCGGGCGCCGACAGGCCCGACTCCAGCATCGCCCACTTGCGGGCCACTGCCCCCTTGCCATCGAGGCGCACCACGTCGAACGCCAGGTTGGGGCGATCGAAGCCCGTGCGCACCGTGACGGGATCGCGCAGCGCGAGCCGCGCGGTGATCTCGTCCGACACCGCGGGCGTGGCCGTGGCGGTGAGGGCCATCACGGCGCGCGGGCGCAGCACCTCGCGAAGCCGCGCCAGCTGCAGGGACTCCGGCCGGAAGTCGTGGCCCCACTCCGATACGCAGTGGGCCTCGTCGATGGCCAGCAGGTCCACCGGGTTGGCCTGCACGGCGCGCGTGAAGGCCTCGTGGGCGAAGCGCTCGGGCGCACAGAGCACCAGTCGCACCTCGCCGCGCGCGATGCGCGCGATGGCGTCGTGCATCTCGCGCCCGGACTGCAGGCTGGTCACCATTGCCACCGGCAGGCCCGCCGCGGCCAGGCGGTCGTGCTGGTCCTGGATGAGCGCGATGAGAGGGCTCACGACCACCGTGAGGCCACCGGACGCGAAGGCCGGGGCCTGGAAGCACAGCGACTTGCCCGATCCGGTGGGCATCACCACCAGGCTGTCGGCGCCGGCGAGCGCGGCGAGTATCGGCCGATCCTGCCCGGGGCGCAGTGATTCCACGCCCATCTGCCCGAGCACCTCGCGCAGCGCGCGCGGGGCACCGCCACGTGGCGGGGCGGGGGCGTCGAGGGCATCGCGCCGGGCGCGCAGTGGCGCGGCGATGCGTCCGAGCGCCGCCCGCGGCTCGCCCTGCATGTCGCGCCAGTCGTCGCGCAGGGCGTCGAGCAGGCGGTCGGCCGTGGAGGCATCGTCGGGGGCGATGCCGCCTGCCGCCTCGGCCCGCGCGACCACCATGGCCAGGTCGGCCACCGGGTCAACGGGAAGGTGCGGCATGGCGCTCACGGGCGGCCGAGGGTAGCGCCGCGCCCGGACCCCTAGGATTGGGCCGGATGACCAGCCTCACCTTCCGCCCGGCCACCGCCGTCGCGGGCACGATCGCCGTGCCCCCGGACAAGTCGCTCACCCATCGGGCCTTCCTGCTCGGCGCGATCTCCGATCGACCCGTGGTCGTGGACGATCCACTCGACTCCGAGGACACCCGGGCCACGCTCCATGCGGTGCGCGCAATGGGTGCGGGGGTGGAGGGAAGCATCGAGTCGGGGCGCGTGGTCATCACCGGGCGCGGCGTGCGCGGGCTCACCCCGCCGCCGGTCATCGACTGCCAGAACGCGGGCACGCTCATGAGGCTCGCGGCGGGCATCATCGTGGGCCAGGCCCCCGGCGAGGTGACGGTGCTCGACGGTGACGACTCCCTGCGCACGCGGCCCATGCGGCGCGTGGCCGATCCCCTGGTGGCCATGGGCGCAGCGGTGATCCCTGCCGAGGGCGGCACGCCGCCGATGGCCGTGCGACCGGGGCTGCCGCTGCACGGCATGGTGCACGAGCTGCCCATGGCGAGCGCCCAGGTGAAGAGCTGCGTGCTGCTCGCGGGCCTCAACGCAGATGGCGAGACCTGGGTGCGCGAGCCGGTGCCCTCGCGTGATCACACCGAGCGCATGCTGCGCGCTGCAGGGGTGGACGTGCTCGAGCGCGACGGCATGGTGGGGGTGGCCGGCCCGGTCAACGGCCTGTCCCTGCCCGACGTGCGGGTGCCCGGCGACTTCTCATCGGCCGCGTTCGCGATCGTGGCCGGCGTGCTGCGCGGGGATCCCGCGGTGCGCGTGACCGGCGTCAACCTCAACCCGGGTCGCACGGGCCTGCTGGGCGTGCTGCAACGGATGGGCGCCGATGTGACGGTGGAGCCCGGCCCCGACGTGGCGGGGGAGCCCTGCGGAGACGTGCTCGTGCGGCGTGCGCCGATGCTGCACGCCACCGAGGTGACCGCCGACGAGGTGCCGTCGATGGTGGATGAGGTGCCGCTGGTCGGCCTGCTCGGCGCCCTGGCCGCGGGCACCACCACCGTGAGCGGCGCCGGTGAGCTGCGGGTGAAGGAGAGCGACCGCATCGCCACCGTGGTGGAACTGCTGCGCGCGGTGGGCGCCGATGCGGATGAACGCGAGGATGGCTTCGTGGTGCGCGGCCAGATGTCCATCCCCGGGGGCGAGGTGCAGTCGCACGGCGACCACCGCCTGGCCATGCTCGGCGCCCTGGCCGGCCTCGTGAGCGAGCAGGGGGTGACCGTGCACGGCATGGACGCCGCCGCGGTGTCGTACCCCGGATTCACCGACGACATGGTCGCCCTCGGGGTGGTGGCGGCATGATCGTGGCGATCGACGGCCCGGCGGGCGCGGGCAAGAGCACCGTGGCCCGGGCGGTGGCCGATGCCCTGGGCGTGGGCTACCTCGACACCGGGGCCATGTACCGGGCGCTCACCCTCGTGGCGCTGCGCGATGGGGTGCCGATCGACGATGGCGCGGCGCTCGCCGAACTCGCCCGCGCGCATCCCGTGTCGCTCGAGAACGGCCCCGGGGGCGTGCGGGTGATGATGCGCGGGGATGACGTGACCATGGCCATCCGCGAGGCGGACGTCACCGGCGCGGTGTCCGAGGTGGCGGCGCATCCGGAGGTGCGGCACGAGATGGTGGCCCGCCAGCGGCAGATCATGGGCCACGGCGACTGGGTGTGCGACGGCCGCGACATCGGCAGCGTGGTGTTCCCGGAGGCCGAGGTGAAGGTGTTCCTCACCGCATCGGTGGACGAGCGCGCTCGCCGCCGGCACGCGGAGCTCACTGGCCGGGGGGAGAGGGTGGACCTGCGGGCGATCCGCGACGACGTCGCGCGTCGCGACCACGCCGATTCCTCGCGCGCGGCCAGCCCGCTGGTGGTGGCCGACGGCGCCGTGGTGGTGGACACCACGGGCATCGGCATCGACGAGGTGGTGGGGAAGATCGCATCGATGGCCCGCGAGGTGGCGGCGTGAGCGACGGCCCCGACGCCAACCCCGGCAACGCCACGGGCAACGCCCCCGACGCCAACCCCGGCAACGCCACGGGCAACGCCCCCGAGCCCGACTACGACCGCCTCGCGAACCCGCAGTCGGCCGACGACGTGCGCATCACCTCATGGTGGTGGTGGATCGGCCGCAACATCCTGTCTGTGTACTTCCGCACGAGGTACCGGGCGAAGAAGGTGCGCGGCAAGGACAACATCCCGCGCCGCGGCGGCGTGCTCATCGTCTCGAACCACATGACCAACAACGACCCGTTCCTGGTCGGCTGGTCGGCCATCCCGCGCCGCGCCTTCTACATGGCCAAGTCGGAGCTGTTCGAGAGCCGCATCCAGCGCGTGGTCATCGGCACCCTCGGGGCCTTCCCGATCCGCCGGGGCGAAGCGGACCGCACCGCCATGCGCATCGCCAAGGGCCTGCTCGCCCGCGGGGAGGTCGTGATCATCTTCCCCGAGGGCACCCGCTCGCGTGACCAGCGCCTGCGCAACCCCTATCCCGGGGCGGCATCGCTCGGGCTGCCGGACGACGTCACGGTGATCCCCGCGGCCATCTGGGGCATTCAGGAGAAGCATGGGCCCTCGCGCGTCATCTTCGGGCCGCCGGTGTCGAAGGAGGGCCTCGAGGGCTCCCGGGGCCAGCGCGCGGGTGAGTTGGCGTTCCGGATGATGGCCGCCATCGCCGAGCTGCTCCCCGAGATCGGCGGCCCGGTGCAGGACCCACCGACCACCCTTGCGACGACGGACGACGAATGAGCGACGGCACCGGCAGCACGGGCGGCGGCGAGGGCGGCGGCCGGGGGGATGGCGGCGGGCGCGCCCCACGGGCCTCGCGCCCGGGCATGCCCGATCGCCCGCTGGGGCGCGAGCGACACGCACCCCGCGGCAGCACCGTGGCCCAGGGCCAGCCGGTGGTGGCCGTGGTGGGCTATCCGAACGTCGGCAAGTCGACCCTCTTCAACCGCCTCACGGGCCGCCGCGAGGCCGTGGTCGACTCCAAGCCCGGCGCCACGCGCGACCGCCGGCAGGGTGGGGCCGAATGGAACGGCGTGCAGTTCCAGGTGCTCGACACCGGCGGCATCGACGAGGCGGATGAGTCGATGATGGCCAAGGACATCGCCGGCCAGGCGATCCGGGCCATCGATGAGTCCGACCTGATCCTCTTCGTCGTGGACGCCGCCGTGGGCGCCACCCCCGGCGACCTCGAGGTGGCCGAGCGCCTGCGGCGGTCGCACCGCCCGGTGATCGTGGTGGCCAACAAGTGCGACAACGCCGAGTCGGAGATGCGCGCGCAGGACCTCTGGGGCCTCGGGCTCGGCGAGGTGGTGACCGTCTCGGCCCTTCACGGGCGCAACATCGGCGACTTTCTCGACCTGCTGGTGGAGAGCCTCCCGGAGGTGGAGCCGCCCGATGAGTCGATCGCGCGCCTGCCGGCCTTCTGCATCATGGGGCGCCCGAACGTGGGCAAGAGCTCCATCCTCAACGCGCTGCTCGGCGAGGATCGCATGATCGTGCAGGACCTTCCCGGCACCACGCGCGACCCGGTGGACACCATCATCGAGTGGGACGGCCAGGAGATCGTGCTCATCGACACCGCCGGTCTTCGCCGGCGCGGGCGCATGCGCGAGCGCGTGGAGGTGTACAGCCAGCAGCGCGCGCTGGAATCGGCCGAGCGCTCGGACGTGGCGATCGTGGTTGCCGACGCCACCGAGGGCATCACCGAGGCCGACCTCGCCGCGTGCGACCAGGCCGCCCAGAACCACTGCGCCACGCTGCTGGTGCTCAACAAGTGGGACCTCGCGCAGCCCGACCTCACCGACCT
>SXZC01000171.1 GCA_005788075.1 Actinomycetota bacterium | reverse complement strand
TTCCGGACTGTGGGCGTGTCGGGTCGTTCGCCTCGGCGGGCGAGCGGTCCGGGACCGTATCACGGCGAATAGGGCCGTCCAAGATCGCTCGGCGGGCGTGCGGCGTGCTTCAGGGCCGCTGCGGCGCCCACCAGCGCCACGCGCACGCCGGCCGCGAGCACGACCGACGGCCAGGTGACCACCGGGTCGAGCACCGGATAGAACGCGAAGCCCGCTGCCCCGGCCACGATCGCCCATGCCACCGCGGCCGCGAGCAGCACGGCCAGCAGCAGCGTGATGCGCTCACCCGTGTCGCGCGGGCGCTCGGGCAGGCGGGTGCGCCGGCCCTCCCCGTAGCCCCGCGCGGCCATGGCCTCGGCGGCGTCAAGGCCGCGCTCGAGGGCCGATCCCACCAGCGGAAGCGCCAGTGGGGCCGCCGCCCGGGCGCGCTGCATGCGGGATCCGGTGGTGAGGGCAACGCCCCGCAGCCGCGCGGTCTCGGCGATCGCGCGCGCGTCGCTGCGCATGGTGGGCACCAGGCGGGCGGCGAGCGCCGACACCAGTGCCGATCGCGGCGCCACGCGGCTGAGCCCGGCGAGCATGCGGTCGGGATCGGCCCAGGCGAAGAGCGCCGCCGTGAGCGCGATGGTGGCCAGCACCCTCATGGCGGCGACCGCGCTCGCCACGAGCTCCTCCGCCGTGATCTCGCCGGTCAGCGGCGGCGGCACGGGGATGTCGAAGAGCACGAGGTCACCCTGCCCCGAGAGCAGCGGGGTGAGCAGGAACACCCCGAGCGCCGACACCACCGCGGCCACCACCACGAACCGGCCGGGGCTGCCCGGCGCGAGGCGCAGCAGCACGATGGCGCCGATCGCGAGCGCGGCGAGCACGAGCGGCTGGTCGATGGTGAACGCCAGAACGCCGGCCGCCACCACGAGCAGGATGATCGGCAGCGGCGCGCGGTCGCCTGCGACCGGAGCGCTCACGATGCCGGATCGGGTGCCGGGCGGATCAGCGTCAACTCGGCGTCCAATCGCAGCGAGGCGAAGCCGTCGAGCGTCGTCTGCATCGTCCAGCGCACGGGCATCCGCAACTCGGGTGACCACCAGATGCGGTCGGTCCGCCCGCCTGCGAGCGGGCCCGCCACCGTGCCGCGCTTCTCGATGACCAGCACCCTCACCGATGCGCCATCCACCTCGACGGCGTCAGCCCGCAGCACCCGGGCGCGCGTGACCACGCGCACCTTGTCCAGCATGTAGCGCTCGGTCCAGGTGTCGCCGGGCTCCATGGCCGAGGGATACACGAGGGCCGGCGGCACGAGGGTCTCGCGATCGTCGCGACCGAAGCCGGTCACCTTCAGGGTCGTGACCCGCTCGTCGAGGTACTCGCCCTTGGGCGTGATGCGCAGGCGCGAGGCCTCCACGTGCTCCTCGCTGAACACCAGCGTGCGCCAGAAGCCCTGCGGTGCGGGCCGCACCACGATCTGCGCCTCAGGGGGCAGGTCACGGTCGATGGTGACCGGCCCGAGGCCCACGGTCTCGTCACCCGAGGCGCGGTAGGTCCACACGCCCGATGCCGGCGCCCCGGCGACGGCGGGCGCGCTGTCCGATCCGTACTCGCGACCGGCCTGCTCCTCGCTCACGGGCGTGCTGCTGCCGGCCTGCGACCACCACCACGCGCCGAGCCCGACGAATACGAGGGCGATCACCACGGGGATGTAGACGATGGGGCGAGCAAGCCAGGACACGTTCACGATCGTAGGACAGCACCGCGCGCGCAGCAGGAGATCGGTCGCAAGCGTCGACGCAGCCAGCCCGAAACGGGCATTTCCCACGGGGTCGCCCGGCGCACCTAGCGTGCCCTCCCCATGCCAAGGAACCTCCTTAATCCGCCCTGCCCCTGCGTGGCCTGCCGCCACCGCCGCGAGGCGCGCCACGGACGGCGCGGCCGCGCGATGTGGATCGGCCTCGTGGGCCTGCTCGCCTGCTCGGTGCCGCTCGCCGCGGCCCTGCCTGATCGCGATGTGCCCGCGCAGCCCGTGCCCTCGACCCCCATGATGATGGCGATCCCCGAGGAGCCGGTGCTGATCCCCCGCACCATCGAGGTGACCGGTGAGGACGGCGGGGCCATCATCGACTGGCGCGAGAGCGTGCCGGATGGCACGCCGAATGGCGGTCGCCTCACCGGCGCCGTGCGGCTCCCGGCGTCGGGCACCGGCTACTACACGTACGACCCGCGCACCCAGAGCGAGCCCGGCGGACTCGAGACCCGCTGGGGCACCGCGCGCCTCGTGCGCGAGATCGTGGAGCTGGGCCGGTGGTGGGCGAAGGCCAACCCGGGCGCGGGACCCCTGGGCATCGGCGACCTCTCGCGTCGCCAGGGTGGCCGGATCGATGGCCACTCCTCGCATCAGAACGGGCTCGACGTGGACATCCGGCTGCCCCGGCGCGATCGCGCGCGCGGCGCCGCGAACCCCGCGAACTACGACCGGGCGCTCACCCAGCAGGTGGTTGATCGCCTGATCGCGCAGGGCGCCGACCTGGTGCTGATCGGGCCGTCGCTCGACCTGCGCGGCCCCGCGGGCGTGGTGGTGCGCTGGCCGAACCACGACGACCACCTGCACGTGCGCTTCCCGGGCTGACCGCCCGGGCATCACTAGGGTAGGTGGCGATGGGTCCCCTCATCTTCATGCCCGCCGACTTCTGGTCGGAGTCATTCCCGGTGGTCGATGCGTTCCAGGAGCGCATCCGCCAGACCGGAATCGGCACGATCCAGATGACGCTGCTGGCGTTCCTCGTGACGTTCCTGATCACCCGCGGCATCACGTGGTCGATCAAGCACGGCAAGGGACCATTCGGCGACATGTCGGTGGGTGGTACGCACATCCACCACCTCGTGCCGGGCATCTTCCTGCTGCTCATCAGCGGGGTCATCGGCATCGCCATCGACTGGCAGCCCGGTGGCGTGGCGGGCCTCATCGTGCCGACGTTCTTCGGCATCGGCGCGGCCCTCACCCTCGATGAGTTCGCGCTCTGGCTCACGCTCAAGGACGTCTACTGGTCGAAGGAGGGCCGCCGGTCGGTGGATGCCGTGATCGTGCTCGGGGCCGTGCTGGCGCTCGCCGCGCTGGGCATCCCGTTCTGGGTGGAGATCTGGAACAACTCGGACGTCGGGGGCAGCGGCATCATCGCGGCCTGGCATGGCCTCACCGCCGTGTTCTGCGTGGTCACGTTCCTCAAGGGGAAGTGGACCTTCGCCTTCGTCGGGCTCATCTTCTGGCCGCTCGCCTTCATCGGCGCGCTGCGCCTGGCCCGCCCCGCCTCGCTGTGGGCCCGCAAGTTCTACGGCGTCACGAAGGAGACCCGCTCACGGGCGCGGTATCCGGAGGACCGGCATTCGCCCATGTGGTTCTGGCAGCGCCATCGGGAGAAGAAGGAGCAGGCCGCAGCCGGGACATGATCCCGGCGGCGGCTCGCCCCCCGCGTGCTGCCGCTACTGGTCGGCGCCGTCCCCGTCGGCCTCGGGGGCCGGCTCGGGCTCAGGCTCGAACGAGTAGGTGCCGCTGGCGTCCACGAGGCCCACGAGGTCGTCGACCTCGTCCTCCACGAGCGAGAACGGCTCGTCGAGGTCGAACTCCAGCAGCGCCGGGGCGCGCCGGATGGGCTCGATCTCCAGCTGGCGGTACCTGCGAAGGCCGGTGGCCGCCGGGATGAGCTTCCCGATGATCACGTTCTCCTTCAGGCCGCGCAGGTGGTCGACCTTGCCCTCGTGGGCGGCGTCGGTGTGTACCTTGGTGGTCTCCTGGAAGGTGGCCGCCGACAGGAACGACTCGGTGGCGAGCGACGCCTTCGTGATGCCCAGGATGAGCGGCACGTAGCGCGCCATGGCCGAGTCGAGGAGCTCCTCGGTCTCCTCCGGCGTGCGCTTCACCTTCTTGCGGCTGCGCTGCAGCTTGTCGGCCGCCGCCAGGCGCACGCGCTGGTTCTCGCGGAAGAGAACCGGCTTGTCCACCAGCTGCCCGGGCAGGAAGTTGGTGTCGCCCGGGTCCTCGATGCGCACCTTGCGGAGCATCT
>SXZC01000170.1 GCA_005788075.1 Actinomycetota bacterium | reverse complement strand
GGCGCGGCCGGCGCGGCGCCGCCCGTCGGCGCGGCCCCCGCGGCGACCTGCCCGAGCGGGTTGGCTACCTCGAAGGTTTCGCCGTTCGGCACGGCGATCTCGGCGAGGGTGCCCGAGGCGGGGGAGGGAACCTCGAGGTCCACCTTGTCGGTGGACACCTCGACGATGATCTCGTCTTGCGCCACGGGGTCGCCCACGGCCTTCTTCCACTCCACCACCGTGCCCTCGGTCACCGACTCCATGTCGGGGAGCTGGATGGGCACCAGGGCGGCGGGCTCTGCCGGGGCGGATGCCCCGTTGCCGGAGGCCCCGTTGGCCGATGCCTCCGCGCCGTCCGCGGGCGCGGTGGCGGCCGGAGCGGGCGCGGCGCCGTTGCCCGAGGTGATCTCACCCAGGAGCTGGCCCACCTCCACCGCAGCGCCTGCGTCGGCGGCGATTGCTGCGAGCACCCCGCCTGCGGGCGCGGGGATCTCCACGTCCACCTTGTCGGTGGTCACCTCGAGGAGGGTCTCGCCCTCCTCGACGGGGTCGCCGACCGCCTTCTTCCACTCGATGATGGTTCCCTCGGTCACCGACTCGCCGAGTACGGGAAGGAGGACTTGGATCGTTGTGTCGGCCGGTGTCACGATCGAGTACCGAGGATACGCCTGACACCGGGCGTTGGCCCACGCTTCGGGCAACCTGCAACGCCATCCGCCATCGGGGCGTCAGGCGGCGGCGGCTCTGCGCGCGCGCCGCCACCCCGCTCCCGCCGACCCCAGCAGCACCAGCGCGGCCAGGGCGTTCGAGACCGCCGCGGCGATGCCCACGGCCCTGTAGCCCGTCACCTCGGCGTCGCGGAGCGCAGGTGCATCGCGGCGTTCCACCGCGCCGACGTCCCGCGCCGGGATGCCCAGGGGCTTGGGGCTCAGTCCGGTGAGCGATGCCGTGTGGCGCACCTCCGTCGCGATCTGCTCGGCGCGGTCGGCCGTGAACCCGCGATCCTCGAGGCCGCCGGCGAACGACGACTGGAACATCCCGAAGGCGATGGCGGCGACCACCACGCCGCCCACCGCGGCGCCCAGCGCGGCGGATCCCGTGCGGAAGGCCGATCCCGTGCCCTGGTGCTCTGCCGGGGCCAGGTCCATCACCCGCTGGCTGAGCGGCGCTGTGCTCGTGAGCCCCGCGAACGCATAGACGGACGCCACCACGAGGATCACCCATGTGGGCGAGCCGGCCGTGACGAGGAGCACCCCGATGCTCGCGATGGCGGTGGCGGTGAGCGTGGTGACGCCGGCGCGCACCACGCCGAGGTGCGTGATGATCCAGCCCCCCACGAGCCCACCGGCCGTCGCGGCCACTTGGACCGGCACCATGGCGAGCGCGGTGTCGAAGGGATCGAGCCCCACGAGGTACTGCAGCAGCAGCGTGGTGAAGAACAGCAGGTTCGCGGCGTTCGCCAGCGCGAGTGCCAGCAGGGCGGGGGATCCCCCGCGGGCGCGCAGGATGCCCAGGTCGAGCGACGGCGTCGGCATCCTGCGCATCGCCGCCACGAGGGCGAGTCCCGCCGCCAGGGCGATGATCGCCAGCACCACCGCCACGGCGACCGGCGCCACCATCAGCGCGCCGGCTGCGCCGGCGAGGCAGCACAGGGTGACCCCGGCGAGCAGGGGAGTGATCACCTCGGCGCGCCCCTGCCTGTGGTCGGCGGGCAGGAGGATCGCGACCGCGATGAGCGCGAGCAGGCCCACGACCCCGGAGAGCAGCGGGATGGACCTCCACGAGGAGGCCTGCTCGAGCGCCGATCCCATGATCGGCGCGAAGATGAAGACCGCGGGCATGATGGCGCTGAAGGCCCCGAACGCCATGGCGCGACTGCGGCCGCTGGTGAACGCCGCGGACAGCACCGCGAGGGCCGTGATTGCCAGCGCCGCTCCTGCCGCGCCCTCCAGCACGCGTCCGACCACCACCTGGGCCAGCGACTGGGCGGTGGCCGCCACGATCGTGCCCGCCACGAACACGATGGCGCTGGCGATCATCACGCGCTTGCGCCCGAGGCGGTCGCCGAGCACGCCTGCGGCGAATACGACGATCAGCGACGCCGTGGCGGGCACGAGCATCGCGGCGTTCCCGGCATCGGCCGAGAAGCCGAGGTCGGCCTGCATGGCCACCAGGGCGTAGTCGAAGGTGGCGAGGGCGATGGCGCTCGTCGCCACCGCCAGGGCGACCGCGATGAAGATGCGGGCCACGCCTGCCCGCGGGGGGCTACTCGAGGTCGAGCGCAAGGTCGAGCGCCGGGGCGGAGTGGGTGAGCGCACCGACGCTCACGTAGTCCACCCCGCAGGCCGCCGCGCGCGCCACTCCGTCGAGGTCCATGCCGCCGGAGCCCTCGGTCTCCGCGCGTCCGGCGCACATCTCGACGGCGGCGCGCATGGTGGCCTCGTCCATGTTGTCGAGCAGCACCCGGTCGGCCCCGACGGCGAGGGCGAGCTCCACGCCGGCGAGGTCGTCTGCCTCCACCTCCACGGGCACGCCCGGCAGCTCGTCGCGCGCGCGGGCCACGGCGGCCGCGAGGTCGACCCCGCCCATCGCCAGGTGGTTGTCCTTCACCAGCACCATGTCGTGCAGGCCCATGCGGTGGTTCACGCCGCCACCGGCGGCCACGGCCTGCTTCTCGAGCGCGCGCCAGCCCGGGGTGGTCTTGCGGGTGTCGAGCACCTTCGCGGGGCGGGCCGCCTCGACGTAGCGGGCCGTGAGCGTGGCTATTCCTGAGAGGTGCGAGAGGCCGTTCAGGAGCGTGCGCTCGGCCGAGAGCACGGCGCGCGCCGGGCCGTCCACCCCGAGCACGCTCTCACCGGGCGAGAGCACCGCGCCGTCGGTGGCCTGCCATGTGCCGGTGACGCCCATCTGGCGCAGCACCTCTTCGCCGAACGCGCGCCCGGCCAGCACGCCGCCCGAGCGGGCCACCACGCGGCCGCGGGCACGGGCGCCGTCCGGGATCGTCACCAGCGACGTGACGTCGCCGCGCTCGGCGAGGTCCTCGGCGAGCGCGGCGGCCACGAGGTCGGCCAGGTCCATCAGAGGGCGAGCATGCGGTCGAGGGCCAGGCGCGCTTCGGCGGCCATGTCCTCGTCCACGCGCACCACGTTCATCACATCACCGGCCGCCAGGTTCTCGAGCGTCCACGTGAGCTTGGGAAGCGTGATGCGGTTCATGGTGACGCACGGGCAGAGGTCCTCCTTCAGGCAGAAGACCGTCTTGTCGGGGTGGTTGATGCGCAGGCGGTCGACCAGGTTCCAGTCGGTGCCGATCGCCACGGTGGAGCCCGCGGGGAGCTCGTCGAGGCGCCGGATGATGTACTCGGTGCTGCCGTCCTCGTCGGCGGCTTCCACCACGGGGCGCGGGCACTCCGGGTGCACGATCACCGTCACGTCCGGGTGCGCGGCGCGGGCCTCCTCGATCTGCCGCACCGTGAAGCCGGTGTGCACGTTGCAGAAACCCTTCCACAGCACGATCTCCGACGCCGCCAGGGCATCCGGGGCGATGCCGCCGAGCTCGGCCTGGCGGGGGTCCCACACCACGGGGTCGGTGGGCTGCATGCCCAGCAGGCACGCGGTGTTGCGGCCCAGGTGCTCATCGGGGAAGAAGAAGACCATGTCGCCCTGCTCGCGGGCCCACCGGAAGGCGCGCTCGGTGTTGCCCGACGTGCACACCGCTCCGCCGTTGCGGCCGACGAAGGCCTTGAGGTCGGCGCCGGAGTTCATGTAGGTCAGGGGCACGATCGTGCGATCGGGGAACTGGGCGGTGATCTGCTCCCAGGCGTCATTCACGGTGAAGATGTCGGCGCACTCGGCCAGGTGGCAGCCCGCTCCGAGGTCGGGCAGCACCACGCGCTGGTGCGGCTGGCTCAGGATGTCCGCGGCCTCGGCCATGAAGTACACGCCGAGGAACACCACGAGGTCGGCCTTCGTGGCCTCGGCGCCGCGGCGGGCGAGCAGGAACGAGTCGCCGGTGATGTCGGCGAAGCGGATGACCTCGTGCTTCTGGTAGTGGTGGCCCAGGATCACCAGGCGATCGCCCAGGGCCTCCCGTGCCGCGGTGGCGCGGGCGATGAGCTCCGCCTCGGGGACCGTCTCCTCGGGCGCCGGGATGGCGCAGGTGGGGGCGATCGTGGTCACGCTACCTCCGTGAGGTCGATGGACGGCATCGCCGTCGGGGTATCTGCGGCCCAGCAGGTGCGCTGCGCCTGCGAGGGGTCCGGGTCGGGGAAGTCGGTGCGGAAGTGGGCGCCCCGGCTCTCCTCGCGCGCCAGCGCGGCGAGGGCCGTGAGGCGCGCGATGCCCAGCAGGCCGGCCGCCTCGGCGTCGGCGGGGCGGGGCAGGGCGTCGAGCGCGGCGATGGCCTGCGCGAGCCCGTCGGCGTCGCGCTCCAGTCCGCAGCCCTGCCACATGATGCGC
>SXZC01000169.1 GCA_005788075.1 Actinomycetota bacterium | reverse complement strand
TGCCCCCGGCTGGTGGCATGGCGCACCGCCGTGGGCGAGGAACCTCCCGCCCGCTACCGGGGACAGGAGTACTGGTCGCGGGGGGTGCCCGGCTTCGGAGACCCCGACCCGTGGCTCTTCATCGTCGGGCTCGCCCCCGCGGCCCACGGGGCCAACCGCACCGGACGCATGTTCACGGGAGACCGCAGCGCCGACTTCCTGGTGGCCGCCCTGCACCGCGCCGGGCTGGCCAACCAGGCCGAGTCCGTGTCACGCGACGACGGCCTGCGCCTTATCGGCTGCCGCATGAGTGCCGTGGTGCGCTGCGCGCCGCCCGACAACAAGCCCACCACCGTCGAGCGGGACACCTGCATCCCGTTCCTCGCGAGGGAGCTCGACCTCTGCCCGAGGTCGAGGGTGGTGCTATGCCTGGGCGGGTTCGCATGGGATGGCGTGCTGCGCGTGCTCGCCGCCCGCGGCGACGCGATCCCCCGCCCCAAGCCGCGCTTCGCGCACGGTGCCGAGGCACAGGTGGGTGGCCTCACGCTGCTCGGCACCTACCACCCGAGCCAGCAGAACACCTTCACGGGGCGACTCACGCCCGACATGCTCGACGCCGTACTCGCGCGGGCGCGCGCGCTCGCCCGTCCCTGAACGCGCCGAGGGCCCGGTCGGATTGGTCCGACCGGGCCCTCGAGAGCGGTGAGCGGCAGTGGAGTCGCCAGGGAGCGAGTTCGCTCGATCCCCCGGCTGCAGCTGCTCATCAGGGGAGTCGCCCCCTAGCTGCCGCCACCTGCGCACATATGGTCTGAAGGAATTTGGACCACCTCCTTTCCGCGTTGAGGCGATCATAGGTGGGCCGACCGGACGGACACGCGCCCATCGGTGCACGAACGGTTAAGTGCCTGGCACCGGGGTGGGCTCAGGGCAGAAGCGCGGCGTACTGGCTGTAGGGCACCTGCCCGGTGGGGCTCGCGGCGATCGCCGTCGCGATCTCGGGCGGGATCGGCACCCAGCGCTTCGGCATCTTCGCCGCGATCTTCGGGTTGAGCGTGTAGATGAGGGCGAAGTTCACGATGTAGATGGACGGCGCCATCGACATGCCGACCGTCGTGGCCACGCCACCCTTCGTGTTGGGCACGAGCTGCGCCACGCCGGAGATGTCCTGCGACTTCGCGCCGAATACCGCCTCGCTCGTGTACGCCGACTTGTAGAGGGCCTTGATCGAGTCCCCAGCACCGTTTGCCCGTGCCCACGTGCCCATGTATCCGCCCGGCACCAGCACGGAGTTGACCTGGCGTGTGGGGGCGGTGGAGTTGGCGGGGCTCTCGAGAAGCCCGGCCTCGTTGACCATCAGCCCGTAGCTCGCCAGCACGGTCGGCGTGAGCACGCCGTCGACATTCGAATAGAGCGGCCGGCCGGTGGTGTTGGTGAGGATGCGCACGCTCTGGTCCACCAGCTTGGCGGGCGCGGCCTGGCCGCCCTTGCCCTTGCCGGAGATGAAGAGCGCGTACTGGCGCGAGGTGAACACCTTCGACTTCTGGAGCCCGATCTGCCGCGCGAGGCGATCGGCGGCCACTTGGCCAAGGGGCGCGTTCACCTGTGCCGGGACGGTCGCCTGGGTGGGGGCAAACCTCTCGTACTTCGGGGTGCCGGCGAACGGCTGGGAGAATCCCGTCACGGCATTGCCGGTGGCCAGCGCGGGCACCAGGGCCACGCCCACGACGGCAGCGGCAAGGGCAACGGCAACGGCATTTCTCGGCCTGCGGGTCACGACGACTCTCCCGGGGAGGTGCGCCGGCCCAGTGCCGACGCGGGCCAGAAGCCTGCCACAGGACCCGGCCACCAGCCCGTCGGGGTCAGGCGGAGAGCACGTCCCTCAGCGCCGCCAGCACGGTCGCGAGCTCGTCACCAGTCACCACCAGCGGGGGCAGGAACCGCACCGTGCGTGCACTGGTGTTGTTCACCAGGAAGCCGCGCTCGAGCATGTCGCTCACCACCTGGGCGCCGCGGTCGTCAGGGAGATCGATGGCGCACATGAGGCCGCGGCCACGGGCGTCGGCGGCCAGGCCGTCATCCACCAGGCCCTGCAGGCCGGCGAGGAAGCACGCGCCCTCCTTGCGCACGTGATCCTGCAGGGCCGGGTCGTCCAGCACATGGGCGGCCGCCAGCGCCGACGCGCACGCCAGCGGGCTGCCGGCGAAGGTGCTGCCGTGGTCCCCGGGCTGGAAGGTGTCGTCCACTCCCGGGCGCGCGGTGACCGCCCCGATGGGGAACCCGCCGCCGAGGCTCTTGGCGAGGCACATCACGTCGGGAACGATTCCGACGTCCTGGTAGGCGTAGAGCGGACCCGTGCGCGACATGCCGGTCTGGATCTCATCCACGATCAGCAGCGCGCCGCTCTCGTCGGCGAGCTCGCGCGCGAGGCGCACGAAGTCGTCGTCGAGCGGATACACCCCGCACTCCCCCTGCACGATCTCGAGGGCGATGGCGCACGTGCGCTCGCTCACCGCGGCCCGCAGGGCGTCCTGGTCGTTTCGCGGCACGTACCGCGCGCCGGGCATGAGCGGCCGGAAGGCCTCCTGCTTGCCCGGCTGGCCGGTGAGCGCCAGCGCCCCCATGGTGCGGCCGTGGAAGCCGTCCTCCAGCGACACGAACTCCGTGCGGTCGGCGCCACCGGCCTTGCGCGCCAGCTTGATCGCGGCCTCCGACGCCTCGGCGCCCGAGTTGCAGAAGAACACCCGGCCGCCCATCGAGGTGTCGCGGATCCACTCCGCGAGCTCGATCATGGGGTCGGTGTAATAGAGGTTGGACGTGTTGATGAGCACGCCGGCCTGCTCGCGGATGGCCGCCACCACGTCGGGGTGGCAGTGCCCGGCGTTGATCATCGAGATGCCCGACATGCAGTCGAGGTAGCCGCGCCCCTCGGGGTCGAACAGCCACGCGCCCTCGCCCCGCACGAACTCCACGGGGTAGCGCCCGTAGTTGCGCATGAGCGCCGCGTGCTCGCGCGCGATGGTCTCCTCGCGGATCAACGTGCTACTCGGCGGTCACCATGGTGCCGAGACCCTGCTCGGTGAAGAGCTCCATGATCACCGAGTGCGGCACCCGGCCGTCCACGATCTGCGCGGCCTCCACGCCGCCGCGAATCGCCGTGCGCACGGCCTCGAGCTTGGGGATCATCCCCTTGTCCACGGTGCCGGTGGCC
>SXZC01000168.1 GCA_005788075.1 Actinomycetota bacterium | reverse complement strand
GCGCCACACCCCGCGATGAAGCGGAGGGCATCCTAGCCCATGCACCCCTCTTTTCGGCGCTCTTTGCGAACGCGCGCCCCGCCCGCGTCCGCGCACCGGCGTATCGTCCTCGCATGGACGCGCACGGAGCATCCGGACGTTGACCCTCCGGCCACACCGCGCGCGCTGACCTGCGACCCGCATGCCCCACGGCTGCGGGTCGTCGTCGTTCTGGGACGAGACATGGGAGGAATGAGATGGCGAACCACCTGACCCCGGACGAGATGGCGAATGCCATCGGCATGCGCACCGATCGCCTGGTGCGCTACTGCGTGGAGCAGTCGATCCCCATCTACCACGGGCGGGTGGACAAGACGCTGGTGATCACCAGCCTCCTGGCGACGGGCCATCGGTTCCCCGATGACACCGATGCCGAGGAGATGCTGGCCGCCTGATGTCGTGACGGCCCCGGCGTCCCGCGCGGGCGCCGGGGCCGCCGCTAGCCTGCGCGTCGTCGTGAGTGCAAGACGTCGCAGGCCCCCGAGGGCCCTCATCGCCCTGGCCGCTGCAGGGGCGCTCGCCGTCACCGCCGGCACCGCCGCGGGCCAGTCGAACCCGGTGGCGACAACCGTTGACGCCTTCGCGAAGAAGAACCCCACCATCAGCGTGCTGGTGCAGCGGCTTGACGCATCCGGCCCGGTCACCGTGGCCGCGTGGAAACCCGACACCTCGCTCGCACCCGCCTCGACGATGAAGATCATCACGGCGGCGTCCACCCTGCTCACGGTCGGCCCGGACTTCCGGTTCACCACGCGCCTCGAGGCGGGTCCGGACTCCATCGGCCCCGGAGGCACCGTGAGCGGTCCCGCCTACCTCATCGGAGCCGGCGACCCCATGCTGGCCACGCGTGCGTACTCGCGCGCCAACCTCGACCGCCTCGGCACGCCGCTCGAGGATCTCGCGCGCGACGTGCGCGAGCAGGGCACCAGGCGCATCACCGGCGGCGTGGTGGTGGACGAAACGCTCTTCGACCGCGAGCGCATGGGTCCCATGTGGAAGAGCAGCTACCGATGGGAATGCCCCCCGCTCTCGGGGATCGCCACGAACCAGAACCGCGCGAGCAACGGGTCGAACGTGTCGAGCCCGGCCATCGCCGCCGGCCAGCGACTCG
This sequence comes from Actinomycetota bacterium, assembly GCA_005788075.1. GTDB lineage: Bacteria > Actinomycetota > Thermoleophilia > Miltoncostaeales > Miltoncostaeaceae > SYFI01. The sequence goes on along the minus strand of SXZC01000168.1, from coordinate 2,420 downwards.
TGGCCGCGCTCCGCAAGGCCGGGGTCAGCGTCTCGGGCGGCGTGCGCGCCGGTCGCGACGTCCCGGGCGGAGAGATCATCGGGCAGGTGCGCTCCGAGCCGGTCTCGCGCATCGTGCGCTTCATGAACCTCCACAGCGACAACTTCACCGCCGAGGTGCTCACGAAGGACGTCGGGGCCTACGGCGCGGGCACCGGCGCCACGCGCATCGGCACCGCACGGGCCGAGAACCTGTTGCGCGAGCGCGGCCTCCTCCAGGCCGCGGACAACTTCGTCGATGGATCAGGCCTCTCGCACTCGAACCGCGTATCGGCAGCCACTCTGGTCGGGGTGCTGCGCACGGCGCAGGCCGAGCCCGACTGGGGCGACGTGCTCGTGGAGTCCATGCCGCAGGGCGGTGAGGGCACCCTCATGCGCCGCCTCAAGGGCCCGCAGGTGCGAAAGCGCGTGCACGCCAAGACCGGCTACATCAACGGGGTGGCCTCGCTCGCGGGAACCGTGGTGAGCACCTCGGGCACGCCGTACGCGTTCGCATTCCTCATGAACACGCCCGACATCGGCGGCGCGCAGAAGACCATGGACAAGGCCGTCACGCTCCTCGCCACGGGCCGCGCGGACGACGCGCCCGGGCTTCCCTAGCCGGCATCCACGGCCCGCCCCGCGCGGCGCAGCGGGCCTTCGCCAGGCGGGACGCCGCTAGGCGTCGTCGCGCGCGGGCACCGGTGCCCCGCCCGCCAGCACGTCGGCGAACATCGCCTCGTCGATCACCGGCACCCCCACCTTCTCGGCCTTCTCCACCTTGCTGCCGGGGTCGGCGCCCACCACCACGAAGGTGGTCTTCTTGCTCACCGAGTCGGTGCTCTTTCCGCCGGCGGCGATGATGGCCTTCTTGGCCTCGTCGCGGGTGAAGCCCTGCAGCGCTCCGGTCACCACCACGGTGCAGCCGGTGAGGGGGCCCTCGATGGGCCCGTCGGGCACGTCCATCTCCATCGTGAGCCCGGCGGCGCGGAGGCGGTCGAGCATGGCGCGGTTCTCCTCGGAGGAGAGGAACTCGGTGACGGCCTCGGCCACCACGGGACCGACGCCGTCGGCGCGGGCGAGATCGTCGGCCGATGCGTCGAGGAGCGCGTCGAGGCGGGGAGCGACGAGGGCGATGGCGTCGGCGGTCACCTCGCCCACGTGGCGGATGCCCAGGGCATTGATGACCCTCGGCCACGGGCGCTGCGTGCTGGCCTCTATCCCCGAGATGAGGTTGGCGGCGCTCTGGTCCTTGAAGCCCTCGAGCGGGATGAGCTGCTCGGCCGTGAGGTCGTAGAGGTCGGCGACGTTCGCGATGAGGCTCACATCGAAGAGCTTCTGCACGGTCTTCTCGCCCAGGCCCTCGATGTCCATGCAGCCGCGGGATGCGAAGTGGATCACGCTCTCCACCAGCTGCGCCGGGCATGAGCGGTTGGGGCAGCGCCAGATCACCTCGCCCTCGGGGCGCACCAGCGCGGTGCCGCATGCCGGGCAGTCGGTGGGCACCTGGAAGGGGCGCTCATCACCCGTGCGCCGCTGGGTGAGCGCCGAGACCACCTGGGGAATCACATCACCGGCGCGCTGCACGATGACGGTGTCGCCGATGCGCAGGTCCTTGCGCGCGAGGTCGTCCTGGTTGTGCAGGGTGGCGCGCTCCACGGTGACGCCGCCCACGTGCACCGGCTCGAGCTCGGCCCAGGGCACGATGGCGCCCGTGCGCCCGACGTTCACGCGGATGTCCTTGAGCAGCGTGGTGGCCGTGGTGGGCGCGAACTTATACGCGATGGCCCAGCGGGGGGCGCGGGCAACCGCGCCGAGGCGCCGCTGCATCTCGAGCGAATCGACCTTCACCACCGCGCCGTCGATGTCGTAGTCGATCTCCCCGCGCCGCTTCTCCCAGCCCTCGCAGGCGGCGGCGACCTCGTCGATCCGCTCGTACACCGCGATGAGCGGGTTCACCGGGAAGCCCGCCGCGCGCAGCCACTCGAGCACCTCGTGCTGGCTCGCCAGCGCGAGGCCGTCGGACGCCCCCACCGCGTAGAACCACGCGCTCAGCGGGCGCTCGGCCGTGAGCCGTGGGTCGAGCTGCCGCAGGCTGCCGGCCGCGGCATTGCGCGGGTTGGCGAAGGTGGGCTGGCCCTCGGCGGCGCGGGCCTCGTTGAACTGCGCGAAGGCCTCGAGCGGCAGGTACACCTCGCCGCGCACCTCCACGCGCGCGGGGGGCGTGCCGATGTCCGGGCGCATCACCAGCGGCACCGCCTTGATGGTGCGGATGTTGCTGGTCACGTCCTCGCCCACCTCGCCGTCACCGCGCGTGGCGCCCACCACCAGGTGGCCGTCCTCGTAGGTGAGCGATATGGCGAGGCCGTCGATCTTGGGCTCCACCACGTAGCGCACGGGCTG
>SXZC01000167.1 GCA_005788075.1 Actinomycetota bacterium | reverse complement strand
TCGGTCTTTCCGAACCCCACGTCGCCGCACACCAGCAGGTCCATGGGCGTGGGGCGCTCCATGTCGTCGGTCACCTCGTCGATGGCGCGCTGCTGGTCGGCGGTCTCGCGGAACGGGAACCGGCGCTCGAGCTCGCGGGCGAGCTCGTCGTCGGCCGGGAACGCGAAGCCCTCCGCCCGCCCGCGCGCCTCGTAGAGCGTGATCAGCTCGCCGGCGAGCTCGCGCACCGACTCCCGCGCGCGGGCCTTCATGGTGGCCCACGACTTGCCGCCGAGCTTCGAGAGGGGCGGCTCACCGCCGTCGGCACCGACGTACCGCGACACCTTGTCGAGGTGGTCGTGCGGCACGTACAGGCGGTCCTCGCCCGCGAACACCAGCGCCAGGTAGTCGCGGGTCACGTTCGCGACGGTGCGCGTCTCGAAGCCCTCGAGCCTGCCGATGCCGTGGTCCTCGTGCACCACGTGGTCGCCCACGCGCAGGTCGAGGAACGATTGGATGCGACGGCCGGCGGTGAGCGGGGCGCGCGCCGCGGGGCGGCGGCGGCGGATCAGCGCGCCGTCGGGCACCACGGCCAGGCCGAGGCGCCGCGAGATGAAGCCTGAGCGCATCGGCACCTGCGTGAACGCCACGGTGCCCGGGCCCGGTACCCGGCCGCCGGGCTCGAGGGTGACGGGCCTCACCGACGACAGCAGGCCCTGCGTGCGCTCCATGTCGCCGCGCCGCGCGAAGCACACCACGAGGCGGCTGGTGCCCGACGACAGGCGGTTCATCTCGCTCTCGGCCTCCGCCATGCCGCGCGTCGGGAAGCGCGCCTCCAGCGCATCGAAGGCGGCATCGTCGGAGCCCGCGGGCACCACGAGGTCGAGCACGGCCTCGCCGTCCAGCCGGGCCACCAGCGCGTCCATGTCGGCCAGCGCGCCGGCGGCGGCCTCCTCCTCGAAGCGCTCCACGGCGTCGCGCATGGAGCGCCCGTAGTCGGCCGCGCCCAGGCGCACGATGCGCGCCTCGCCCGGGCCGGGATCGTCGAGCGGATCGGCCAGGGGCGCCTCGGGATCCTCGGCGGCGGCCCATACCTCCACCCGCTCGAGCGGGCGGATGGTCTTCTGGGTGAAGGGCGAGAAGGCGCGGATGGACTCCACCTCATCGCCGAACCAGTCGATACGCACGGGTCCATCGGCAGTGGAGGGATAGACGTCGAGCAGGCCGCCGCGCACGGCCATCTCCCCGCGCTCCTCCACCTGGGGCACGCGCTCGGAGCCCATGGCGGACAGCCGATCGACGAGGGCGTCCTGGTCCACCCTCTCGCCGCGCTCCACCGACAGCAGCCCCGCTCGGGCCGATGCGGCGGGGATGCGCTCGGCGAGCGCCGGCAGCGAGGCCACCACCACGTGACCCGGCGCGCCCATCAGGCCCGCCGCGCGGGCGCGCTGGCCGGTGAGGTGCGGCGAGATGCCCACCGCGCCGCCGGCCACGGCGCCCCGCGAGGGCCAGAGCGCCACGCGATCATCGCCGAGCAGCGCCTGCAGGTCGGCCGCGAGGTCGCGGGCCTCCTCATCGCGCGCGGACACCAGCAGCAGCGGATGACCCGCCCGGCGCGCGATGGCCGCCATCACCACGGGCCACGCGGGACGCCCCACCCGCACCTCCCCAGCCGGATGCCCCGCCAGCAGGCGGTCGGCGGCCTCCGACACCTCGGGCGACTCCAGCACGAGCCGGTCGATGGGATGCGCGCTCACGAGGGCTCCGGGGGGTGACTGTCACCGGGGTTCTGGTGACTGTCACCGGGGTCGTGGTGACTGTCACCCTCCTGCCGCGCCTCTGCCCTCCGCTCCGCCCGGGCCTTCGCGCGCTCGCCCGGTGGCTTCGCGTGGAAGCGCGCGATGGCGGCGGCCATGCCATCGGCGAGCACGGCCTCGGTCATCTCGAGGCCGCGCGCGAGGAGGGCATCCACCTGGTCCCCGGGCTCATCGAAGGGCCGCAGCACCCAGTCGGCCTCGTCGCCATGGAAGCCCGGACCCGGTCGGCCCACGCCGATGCGCACCCGCAGGAACCCGGGGTCGCCCAACCCCTGGGCGATCGATCGCAGTCCGTTGTGGCCGCCGTGCCCTCCCCCGGCCTTGCCCCGCACCTCGCCGAAGGGGAGGTCGATGTCGTCATGCACCACGAGCACCTGATCGGGCGCCGCGTGCAGGGTGCCCGCGGCCGGGCCCACGGACGAGCCCGAATCGTTCATGTAGGTGGCGGGAATCAGCAGGCCCAGGGGGCCGACCGGGCCGCGCGCCTCGGCGAACTGGCCGGCGTAGCGCGCGGCGAAGCGACCCGCGCCGAGGCGCGCGGCCAGCATCTCCACCACCCGCTGCCCGGCGTTGTGCCGGGTGCGGGCGTACCGCGGGCCCGGGTTCCCCAGGCCGACCACCAGGCGGACCGGCGGCGCCTCGGCTGCCGCGTCCGCCACGGGCCGCTACTCGCCCTCGGACTCCGCGGAGGAATCGCCCTCGGATGCCGGGGCCTCGCCCTCGCCACCCTCGGCTCCCTCGGCGCCCTCGCCGAGCTCCTCCTCGTCGGCGGCCAGCGCGGCGCGCGTGACCATGACCGACGCGATGCCGTACTCGGCCTCGGTGACGATCGTGCAGCCCGCGGGAGCCACGAGGTCGCCCGCGTGCACGGACTCCCCGAGCCCGATCCCGCTGACGTCGAACTCGATGGAGCGCGGAAGGGCGTCCGGCAGGGCGCGCACCCTCACCGTGAGGGTGCTCTGGTCGAGGATGCCGCCCGCGCGCACGCCGGCGGCGGTGCCCACGAGGATCACCGGCACG
>SXZC01000166.1 GCA_005788075.1 Actinomycetota bacterium | reverse complement strand
GGCGTGGTGATCGGCGCGACCACCGAGATCGGCGAGGACGTCACCGTGTACCAGGGCGTCACGCTCGGCGGCACCGGAAAGCATGGCGGCAAGCGCCACCCCACCCTGCGTGACGGCGTGATCGTGGGCGCCGGCGCCGCGGTGCTGGGGCCGCTCGAGATCGGCGAGGGCGCGAAGATCGGCGCGGGGTCGATCGTGGTGAAGGACGTTCCCGCCAACTCCACGGTGGTGGGCAACCCGGGCAAGCCGGTGGTGCTGGACGGCCAGCGCGTGGACCCGGAGAAGATCCACCACCCGGACCTCGACCACACCCGGCTGCCTGACCCGGTGGCCGATGCGCTCGACTGCCTCATCCAGCGGGTGGAGGAGCTCGAGGCCGAGATCGCGGCGCTTCGCGCCGGCGTGGAACCGCCCCCGAAGGGCGAGGACCCGGACTGCCGTGACCGCGTGAAGCAGGGCATCCGCGAGGCCCGCAAGGCCTCCGCCGACGCCGCCTAGCGCCACTCCCGAGCACCCCCGGCCGTCCGCCTCGGGCGCTACCTTTGCCCGGTGAGCACGGACCTCCTCGGCAGCCTCAATCCACCGCAGCGCGAGGCCGTGCTGCACGGCGATGGCCCCCTGCTCGTGCTCGCCGGGGCGGGCAGCGGCAAGACCCGGGTGATCACGCACCGCATCGCGCACCTGGTGCGCGAGCGGGGCGTGCCGGTGCGCGAGATCCTCGCGATCACGTTCACCAACAAGGCGGCGGGGGAGATGCGTGAGCGCATCTCCCAGCTCATCGGGCCCGAGGCCAGCGGCCTATGGGCGTCCACGTTCCACTCGGCATGCGCGCGCATGCTGCGCATCGAGCACGATGCAGCGGGGTATGAGCGGTCGTTCTCGATCTACGACGATGCCGACCAGCAGCGGCTCATGCGGGACATCCTCAAGGATGAGGGCATCGACCCCAAGCGCCTCACGCCGCGCGCGGTGCTCGGCCACATCTCCGCTGCCAAGAACGAGCTGCTCCACCCGCGCGACCTGGTCGATCGCGCGGCGGATGAGGCCGAACAGGGCATCGCGCGGCTCTACCAGCGCTACCAGGACCGCCTCATCGCCAACCAGGCAATGGACTTCGACGACCTGCTCATGGTCACGGTGGAGATGCTGCGCCGCGACGCGGTGGTGCGCGAGCGCTGGCAGCGCAGGTTCCGTCACGTGCTGGTGGACGAGTACCAGGACACCAACCACGCGCAGTACTGGCTGGTGCGCATCCTCGCCGAGCCGGAGCGCAACGTGATGGTGGTGGGCGACGACGACCAGGGCATCTACTCGTGGCGTGGCGCCGACATACGCAACATCCTGGAGTTCAAGGCCGACTACCCCGACGCGGTGGTCATCCCGCTCGAGCAGAACTACCGGTCCACCTCGACCATCCTCGAGGCGGCCAACGCCGTGGTGCGCAACAACCGGGGGCGGCACCCCAAGCGCCTCTTCACCGACCGGGCGGGCGGAGAGCCCGTGGCGGTGGAGGTGTGCACCGACGAGCACGACGAGGCCCGGCTGGTGGTGCGCGAGATCAACCGCGCCACGGCCGAGGGGCGGTCGCTCGACGAGATCGCTGTCTTCTACCGCACCCACGCCCAGAGCCGCGTGATCGAGGACCAGCTGGTGCGGTCGGGCATCACGTACCAGGTGCTGGGCGGCCCGCGGTTCTACGAGCGCGCCGAGGTGAAGGACCTCATGGCCTACCTGCGCGTGGTCGCCAACCCCGCCGACCGCGAGGCCTTCACGCGTGCGGCCGGCAGCCCGAAGCGCGGGCTCGGCCCCGCGGCCCTCGCAAAGGTGGCCGAGTGGGCCGAGGCCCACGGCACCACCATGGATGCCGTGGCCCGCGACCCGGACATGGTGCCCGGACTCAATGCGGCGCAGCGCGACGCCCTCGTCTCGCTCGGCGGGCTCATCGAGCGCCTGCGCGACATGGATGCCTCCGGGGCACCGCCGGAGCGCGTGATGGAGCGCGCCATTGAGGACTCCGGCTTGCGCGAGGCCCTGCTGGCCGACGGCCCCGCCGAGGCCGGCCTCGGGCGGCTCGACAATCTCCAGGAGCTCCTGGGCGTTGCGGCCGAGTACGCCGCCCGGGAGGAGCAGCCCTCGCTCTCGGGGTTCCTCGAGCAGGTGGCGTTGGTGTCGGCGGTGGACGACGCCGAGGACGACTCCGGCACGGTCACGCTCATGACGGTGCACAACGCCAAGGGGCTCGAGTACGACGTGGTGATGGTGACGGGCCTCGAGGAGGGCCTCTTTCCCCACATGCGGTCCATCGACGACCCCGATGGGCTCGAGGAGGAGCGGCGCCTTTGCTACGTGGCGCTCACCCGCGCGCGCGAGCGGCTGATCCTCTCGCACGCCGACAGCCGGTCGCTGCGGGGCAATCGCATGTACTCCATCCCCTCGCGGTTCATCGAGGAGATCCCAGAGGATGCCCTCGGGCGTCCCTCCCGGCGCGCAACGGCATCGGGCGGGGCCGGTACCAGCATCGTTGCCCCCGACTTCGACATCGGTGATGCGGTGGTGCACGAGTCGTTCGGTGAGGGCGTGATCACGGGGCTGCAGCAGAAGGGACGACTGATCCAGGTGAGGTTCGACGACAAGGAGCGTGTGCTCATGGCCGACATGGCACCCATGAGGAAGGTGGCCGGATGAGCGCCACGGTGATCGACGGGCGCGACGCCGCCCGGCGCGTGCGCGAGCGGGTGGCCGAGGGGTGCGCCGCCTTCCTGAAGAGGCACGGGCGCAAGCCCGGGCTGGTGGGGATCCAGGTGGGGGACGACCCCGCCAGCGAGATCTACCAGCGCAACAAGGCACAGCAGGCCGAGGAGGCTGGCATGCAGGTGGAGCGCATGAAGCTGCCAGCCGGCACCACCCAGGCCGAGATGGACGCCCTACTCGACCGCCTCGCGGCCGACGACGCGGTGGACGGCATGCTCGTGCAGCTGCCGGTGCCGGAGCCGCTGGCCGAGCCGGCCATCGCCGCGCACATCGCCCCGTCGAAGGACGTCGACGGCTTCTCGCCAGTGAACATCGGTCACCTGGTGCGCGGGGAGCCCTGCCTGCGCCCGTGCACGCCCAGCGGCGTCATGTGGCTGCTCGACGACGCCGCGGTCAACCTCGAGGGCGCCAACGCCGTGGTGATCGGGCGGTCGGTGATCGTCGGCAAGCCTCAGGCGCTCATGCTGCTCGAGCGCAACGCGACGGTGACCATCACGCACTCACGCACGCGCGACCTCGCCGCCGTGTGCCGCGAGGCCGACGTCATCGTGGCGGCGGTCGGTGTGCCCGAGATGGTGCGCGGCGACTGGGTCAAGCCCGGTGCCACGGTGATCGACGTCGGGATGAATCGCCTCGACGATCGCCTCTGCGGGGACGTCGCATACGACGAGGTGGCGGAGGTCGCCGGGGCCATCACTCCCGTTCCCGGGGGCGTGGGACCCATGACAATCGCTTTCCTATTGGCGAACACGCTCCAATCCGCTGAGCGGCGGATGGGGGACGAACCTACGAGGGGAATCATCACGTGAAGATCGCGATCTTCGGCGGCACCGGCGACCTCGGTCGCGGTCTCGCCATCACGTTCGCCGCTGCGGGCCACGACATCATCGTGGGCTCGCGCAGCCAGGAGCGCGCCGACCAGGCCGCCGAGGGCCTCCGCGAGGCCTACCCGGAGGGCACGTTCGTGCCCATGGAGAACGCCGAGGCCGCGGCCGCCGGCGAGATGGCCGTGCTGTCGATCCCGTTCGAGGGCATCGACGCCACCATGCCCGCGCTCGCCGAGCCGCTGGCCGGCAAGGTGCTCGTGAGCGTGGTCAACGCGCTCAAGTTCGGCAAGAGCGGCGCCATGGCCGTGCTCGACCTCCCGGCCGCCTCGTGCGCGCACCAGATCCAGGACCTCGCCCCCGAGGCGAAGGTGGTGGTGGCCTACAACAACCTGCCCGCCGCCGCGCTGCAGGAGCGCCACCCGATCGACGGCGACGTGCTGGTGTGCGGCAAGAGCAAGGAGGCCCGCGAGGCCGTAATCGAGCTCACGAAGGACATCCCGGGATGCCGGGGGCTCGACGCGGGTCCGCTCGCCAACGCGATCATCATCGAGGGGATGACCGCCATCATCATCAACCTCAACAAGCGCTACGGCGGCGAGGCCTCGATCAACGTCACCGGGCTCGAGAACCCGCCTGCCCGCGCGTAGTCCCCGGTTCGGCGTCGCCCGCCCGGCGGGCTCGGCTCAGGCGTGACTCACGCGTAGCCGAGCTCGTCGAGGCGGTCCTCGTCGAGCCCCATGTGGTGGCCGAGTTCGTGCAGCACGGTCACCCGCACCTGGTGCCGCAGCACCGCGGGGTCGCGAAAGTGGTCGACCATCGGGTGCATGTAGATCGTGATGCGCGGAGGAATGGCACCCGACGGGATCGTGCCGGTGGTGAGGGGGTGCCCCTCGTACAGCCCGTAGAGCGATCGCCCGGCCGCGTGGCTCTCCACGATCAGCGCCACCTCGTCGAGCGCCGATGCGAAGGGCTCGGGGATGTCCTGCACGGCCTCCTCCACGAGGGCCTCGAAGGCGTCGAGTGGCGAGATCAGTTCCTGCACGCCCTGCACGGTATCGCCACGTGCCGGGAATGACCGTTCACTCGGTGCGCGCGCAAGCAGCGCCGGTAGTGTCGCTCGGGTGAGAAGTGCCCTCTCCCGCATCGCCACCTTCCCCGCCACGAAGTGGGGAAAGTGGATCGTGCTCGGCATCTGGATCCTCATCCTGGTCGCGCTGTTCCCGCTGGCCTCGAAGTTCGAGTCGGCGCAGTCGAACGAGCCCTCGAGCTTCCTCCCGGGCGCCGCCGAGTCGGTCACGGTGCTCGACCTGCAG
>SXZC01000165.1 GCA_005788075.1 Actinomycetota bacterium | reverse complement strand
CGGGCGCCGGGCTCGGCGCGGGCGCAGGTGCAGGGCTGGGCGCGGGCGCAGGGGTCGGCTGCGGCGCGGGGGCCGGGTGCTCGTGGTCGTGGCCGCCATCAGGGGGCGCAGGTGCAGGGGTGGGCTCGGGCGCAGGAGCCGGGGCGGTGCCGCCCTGGCCCATCACCACGTCGGTGCAGGCGTAGAAGGCCTCGGGTGAGTCGCTGCGCTGCCACACCGTGTAGAGCACCTGGCGGCCCGTGCGCTCGGGCAGCGACACCTTGAGCGTGGTGGTGGCCTCGGCGGGCACGCGGCCCGAGTCATGCACGAGCTCGAGGTCATTCCAGGTGAGCGCGCGGCCCTGGTCGTAGGACGCCTTGGTGATGTACACGCGGTAGTACTCGGTGGCGTGCGGCGCGGTGGAGCGCCAGGTGAGCGAGTACTTGCCATCCGCGCCCGGGCGCAGCGTGGTGGCGGGCCAGGCCACGGCGCGGTCGAACGAGGCGTACTTGTCGCGGCCCGCGCTGCAGAGCCTGCCATCGGGGATCAGCTCGCGATGGCGTCCCGCGGCGTTCCCGATGTTCACCTCGGTCCAGTCGTAGAGCGCCTGCGGGTTGGCCGTCCAGGCCTCCACGCACCGCGGGTCATCCTTCGCGGTGAAGAAGCACTGGTAGACGCGCGACGGCGGATCGGACATCGATCCGTGGCCGAAGGCAACGGCGGGGATCGCGGCGAGCCCTGCAAGGGTCGCGGTGACAATTCGGGAGATCTTCACGGTGGGGTCCTCGGGGTGGGAGCAGTCCGTTAAGACCATGCCCGGTGACCTCTATCGCGCTGTAAGGCCCCCGTGAGGGAAGTGTGATGGCGTTCCCGTGGAACCCGTGAGCGCAAACCTCACGGAACCTGCCTGCTACCGCGCGCGGGGCCGCACCCCGCGCGCGGCGGGGATCAGGTCAGGGCGGCGGAGCCCTCCGCCCAGCGCTCGAGCGGCCGGGCCGTGCTGATGGCCACGCGCGCGGCGAACGGCTCGCGTGCCCCGCCGACGCGGGTCACCTCGACGGCCCCGCTCTCCGAAAGCGGCTCGAACGCCTCCCGCAGGGCGGGCTCCACCCGCACGAGGGTCTCGTCGTCGTTCGGGGCCTCGTAGCGGTCGAGGATCGTCACGAGTGCCTCGCCCGTGCCCACGCGCGCGGCGTCGCCGATGCCGTCCTCGCCCTGCAGCAGCAGCGAGAGCCGGGCGGCCTCGGCGGCGAGGTCACGCACCTGCTCGGCGAGGGTGCCCTCCGGGTCGCGCTTGCGCGTGACGCTGATGCCGGCCCGGCCCTCGGCGTAGTCGATGGCGTAGTCGAGCTGGTGCCCGATGATGAGCACGCCCGGGCCATTGACCACGTGGGCGTAGCGCGCGACGTCGATCGGGATGCCGCCCACGGCGTCCTCGCGGATGTAGCGGTGGAACGGCGGCACGACGGCCTCGGCGTCCAGCGCGGCCGGGTCGTCGAGGTACAGCTTCACCGAGATGCGGTGCGGGTTCATTGCGGTATCTCCTGTCGTTCCGGTCGGGCTACTGGGTGGCCGAGGTGGCGCCGGCCATGCGGATCTGGCAGGCGTGGGCGGCGTCGATGAACAGCTGGGCCTCCTCCACCAGGGTGCGGGCGTGCTCCTCGGTGGCCACCGACTGGCCACTCGCGTGGCGCTCGAGCAGCGGGCGCGCGAACTTGCCGTGGGCGAAGCGGTCCTGGAAGCGCTTGGTCTCCACGAACCGCGTGTCGAACTCGCGCACGATGACGTCGTCCTGCTCGGGCACGTCGGGAAGCTCGGTGCGCACCAGCGCGCGCGCGGCGGTGATCATCGACCGGTACGCGCGGTCGTCGGCGCGCTCGATGTCGCCGTCCTCCAGCGCCACCTGCGCCTCGAACGCGATGCTCTCGGCGAACGACAACTCGAGGTCGGTGGACGAGATCACCTCGCCGGCGCACTCGCCCACGCCGATGTCCCCGATGCTGAACTCGCGCGGGTTGCCCCAGTCGCTGAACAGCGCGGGGTCGTCCTCGTACTCGGGGATCTGCTTGAGGTCTTCGATGATCGCGGCAAGGCCCTTGCGGCCGGTGCGCCCGCTCCAGTCGAGGAACGACTCACCCGGCAGGCGATCGGCCACGAACTGGTTGGTGATGCGGTCGACCACCTCGGGGATGCGCTTGCTGGGGATCGCCCCCACGGCGAGGCCGTACGAGCCGGCGTTCTCCTGCCACTGGCCGCCCAGCACCACCTGGAAGTGGGGCACCACCCGGCCGCCGCTCTTGCGGCTGTTGCCGAAGAAGCCGATGTCGGCCACGTGGTGCTGGCCGCATGAGTTGAAGCAGCCGCTCACCTTGATGCGCAGCCCCTTGACCGCCTCGTCGAGCTCGCCCGACTTCGCAGCGAGGCGCTCGCGCAGCTCGCCGGCAAGGCCCCGCGAGGCCGAGATGCCGAGCTTGCAGGTGTCGGTGCCGGGGCACGACGTGACGTCCACGATGGTCTCGGCGTACGGGTCGGCCATGCCGATCTCCGCGAGCGCCGCGTGCAGGTCGCGCAGGTCCTCCAGTCGCACCCAGCGGAACACGATGTTCTGCTCCACGGTGGTGCGCACGGTGTCCCCCACGAACCTGCGGGCCACGTCGGCCAGCAGGCGTGACTGCCCGGATGAGATGTCCCCGAGTGGCAGCGGGATGGTGACCACGGCGTAGCCGGGCTGGCGCTGCAGGTACACGTTGTTCTCACGCCAGGCGAGGAAGGCCGGGTCGGCCCCGTCGTCCTCGGCACCCGTGTCCAGCGCGCGCGCGGGATCCTCCGGCAGCAGGCCGTCCTCGAGGTGCGCCGTCCAGCGCGGGTCGTACGGGAGGATCTCCCGCTCCTCGCGCACCAGGCGGCTGAACTCCTCGATGCCCACCTGCGACACCAGGAACTTGATGCGCGCCCGGTTGCGGTTCTGCTTCTCACCGAGCCGCGCGAACACGCGCGACACCGCCTGCACGGTGGGCAGCAGCTCACCGAGCGGCACCTGGCCGGCCAGCAGCTTCGCCTGGTGGGGAGTGGTGCCGAGCCCGCCGCCCACGTAGACGTCGAACGACTGCACAGGCTCGCCATCCACCACGTCCACGCGCGCGATGGCGCCGAGGTCGTGCATCATCACCAGGCCGCAGGCCTCGTCGGCGCAGCCCGAGAAGGCGATCTTGAACTTGCGCCCGAAGTCCTGGCAGTCGGGGTGCCCGAGCAGGAACCGGAAGAGCGCCTCGGAGTGCGGGGTCACGTCGAATGCCTCGGTGCGGCACACGCCCGAGAGCGGGCAGGCCGTGAGGTTGCGCACGCCGTTGCCGCAGGCCTCGCGGGTGGTCATGCCCACGGCGGCGAGGCGGCGCATCACGGTGGGCATGTCCTCGATGTGCACGTAGTGCAGCTGGATGTCCTGGCGGGTGGTCACGTGCAGCACGTGGTCCGAGTACTCCTCGGCCAGCTCGGCGAGCACGTCGATCTGCAGCGGGGTGAGCCCGCCCCACGGCACCTTGATGCGCAGCATGCCCGGGGCGTCCCAGAGGGTCTCGGGGCCCTTGGTCAGGTCGCCGGAGGGGAACTCCAGCCGGCGGTGCTCCACGCCGTCGTGGCGCTGGCCGTTGTCGTAGCGCTGTCCGTAGACGCCGCGGCGCAGGCGCGTCTCGGCGAACACGCGCTCGTCGACGCGGCCGTCCTTGCGCAGCTCGACCTGGTTCTCGAAGACCTCGATCTCCTCCGCCAGCTCGGGGTCCATCTGCCCCTGCAGGCGGTCGCGCCAACCGATCGTGCTCACCCTGTTCTCTCCTCGCGGCGGTGCGTGCGTTCGTGCCGTCATTGGCACGGAAGCGGCACCCTAGGGGAAAGACCAGAAAGAAGTCAAGTATTCAGACTTTTAAATACCCAGAACTCTATGGTGATTAGCGCGCGGGGGTGGAGGCCACCGTGCGGGCGGGGTTCGCGACCGGCTCCCATCGCACCATGCGCGCACCCCAGTGGTAGAGCGACTTGTAGCCGAGCGCCCTCACCACGCCGAGGTTCATGTCGAGCCGGCGCTTCGCGGTGAGCCCCGGCCCCCAGTCGGTGCGCCGGGCCACGACGCACCGCTTGCCGTTGATCAGGCAGATGCGCACGTAGGCGCCGCAGGGCACCAGATCGCTGCCCACGGTGAGGTCCATCATCTTCGTCTGCGGAAGGCCGGGGCAGAAGTTGCCCTCGTCCCAGGCGCTGTACGCCGACGCCTCGGTGGTGCGGGTGGGCAGCACCGCGGGGATCGCCAGCGCGGCGGCCGACGGGCCGCCGGTCGTGGCCACCGGGCGCGCGGGCGCGCTGGCCGGCGCACCCGACGGCGGCGCGGCCACTGGTGCCGTGGGCATGCCCTCGGGCATCGCCGCCATGGCGCCGCCAGCCACCACGCCCCCGGCGAGGGCGAGCGAGGCGATGGCGATGGCGATGCGCTGCAGCAGGGGTTTCTCCCTGTCGCGGTGTTGGCCCGGGGCCGACCGGGGGACGGACGGCCAGATGCACACGGACCCGGTGTGAAGCGGACCACCACCCTAGCCGGATGGGGGGCACGATGGATGGAGAAACCCGCTCGTAGCGGGGATGAACGTTACGGCGCATTGCCGCAGGGAGCAGGAAAAAGCCCGAAGACGACGAGAGCCGCGCGATGGCGGCTCCCGGGGGCACTGCGAGTGGGCCGTGCAGGGATCGAACCTGCGACCTTGGGATTAAGAGTCCCCTGCTCTGCCAGCTGAGCTAACGGCCCGGCGGCACGCTAGCACCGGGCCGGGCCCGGGGGGAAGGGGTTCAGCCGGTGGTGACCGGCTTGGCGAGCTCGGCGAGTCGGTTGCGGATATCCGGCGCCAGCGTGTCGTCGGGTGCGAGCTGCAGGAAGCGCTGGTAGGCCAGGATCGCCTGGTTGCGCTGACCTGCCTGCTCGGCCACCTGCCCCCAGTAGGCGAACGCCTGGGAGTCCTTGGGGTTGCGCGACGTGTACACCTGCAGCGCCGGCAGTGCCGCCGCCGGGTTGTTCTGCGTGGTGGCCACGGTCACGAGGCCCAGGACCACGTCGAGGTTGCCGGGGGCGCTCTTCGCCGCGGCGAGCGCGCTGCTGAGCGCCTCCGGGTCCTGGCGGTTGATGGCCAGCTTGGCCTGCGCGAGCGTGATCTGCGCCTGGCCGAGGTCGCTCTGCGCCTGCGCGAGGTCCTTCTTCGCCTGGGCGTTGCGCGGCGACTGCTTCAGGGCCTTCTTCGCATCGGCCACGGCCGCCGTGCCCTGCTGCACGCTGGTCTGCGCGTCACTCACGGCCTGCTGGAGGGGGTCGGTGGTGCCGCATCCG
>SXZC01000164.1 GCA_005788075.1 Actinomycetota bacterium | reverse complement strand
GAATCAGGGTTTGGGAATAATGCGCCACCAGCTGTAAACCAACCAACTTCAACTCCCTTTGTAAAGTTGTAAACCGCCACATCATAACCTGCTGCGTAATTTCGATCACTTGGTAACGGTACCACCACCTCGCGGCGTATCGTTGCGCCATGTCCGACGAGGCACTCGCGCGCATCGACCAGCTGCTGCAGATGCAACAGGAGCACCACCGCGAGCTGGCCGAGCTCATCGAGCAGTACCGGGCCATGGTGTTCGAGGCCGAGGAGGCCGGGCCCGACGAGCTCTACCGCGTGGTCTCGGGCTTGCCGGGCGGCCGGTACCACGTGCTCGTCACCCACCAGCGCGAGACGTGGCTCACGTTGCAGGCGGACCTCGCGCGCCTGATGCCCGAGCAGTCGGGCATCGACGAGCCCGGCTAGGGGATTCGCGCGCCCAGAGAGGCGTCGATGTCGCCGTACGCCCAGGCGTAGGCGTGATCGCGGGCGGCCACCGGGTCGGTGCGGTGGCTGTCGGTCACCAGCACGGCGGCGTCACCGAGCGTCATCTTCAGGGCCAGGGCCGGAGTGGGCACCACGGCGGGCCGGCCGACGGCGCGGCCGAAGGCCTTGGCCACCTCGGCCTGGCGCATGGGCTCGGGCGCCACGTTGTTGAACGGGCCCTCCCACGCGTCATCCTCGATCGCGCGAATGATCATCCCCACCACATCGGCGACGTCCACCCAGGGCACCCACTGCCGTCCGCCCGCCAGCGGGCCCGCCATCCCGGCGCGGGCGAGCTTGGCCAGGCGGGGGATCACCCCGCCGTCCTCGGCGAACACCATGCCGGTGCGCGAGATGGCCACCCGCACGCCTCCGCGCGCGGCCGACATGGCCGCGGCCTCCCAGGCAACCGCGACCTCCGACAGGAACCCCTGCCCGGGTCCAGCCGACTCGGGCAGCACCTCGTCATCGCGATTGCCGTAATAGCCCGTGGCGCTGCCGCTCACCAGCACGCGCGGACCGGTGCCCCCGGCCAGGGCGTCGGCGATGCGCGTGGTGGTGATCACACGGCTGTCGCGGATGGCCTTCTTGTGGTCGCGGTTCCAACGGCCCTCGGCCACCGACGCGCCGGCCATGTTGACGATGGCGTCCACGCCATCGATGGCCGCGGCGGGGAGGTCATCGAACACCGGGTCCCACGCGACGGTGGGCACCCCATGCACGTCACCGTTCGCGCGCGAGAGCGGCACCACCTCATCGCCCCGGTCGAGCAGGGCCCGGGTGAGATGGCGGCCGACGAGGCCTGTTGCACCTGTGATGGCGACGCGCATAACCCGATCATGCCCGCTAACGTGGCCGCGCACCCGACGAACGGAGGGAAGAACGCATGGCCGCAGAGGAGATCGAGGTACGCGGGGTCGTCGTGAAGCGGCGCGGGGTGGTCGTCACCTGGCTGCTCATCATCGTGACCCTGGGCATCTACGCGCTGTTCCACTGGTACTACATGAACCGCGAGCTCCGGGACATGTCCGAGGCGCTCGGGAAGCCCTTCGGCAACTCGCCCGGCCTCAGCGTGCTCGCCCTGTTCCCCGGTGGCTTCCTCATCGTGCCCGCCATCTGGACGTGGGTCACCACTGCGCGCCGCACGCGCGACCTGCGCGAGTTCGCGCTCGATGGCCGTCCCGGTGACCACACGTCGGTGGCGTTCGGGGTGATCCTGGGCTTCCTCTACGCGCTGAACCACCCGTACCTGCAGGCGTCGCTCAACGGCACCTGGGAGATCCTCGAGGCCTAGGCCCTAGGTGCGCGGGGGCGGCTCGCCGTGCCCGTACTCACGTGACGCAGCGGGGTACTCGCTGAGCACCGCATCGATGGCCGCCTCCTCGTCCGGGGACAGCGGCGCGCCCGCCAGGGCCGCCGCGCCCCGGGCCTGGGCGGCGTCGTGCGCCCCCACGATGGCCGAGGTCACCTCGGGTCGGCGGAGCACCCAGGCCACCGCGAGCTCGGCCACGCCGCCCGGGCGCCCGGACTCGTCGGCGATCCGCTGCAGGTGGCGCATCACCGCGATGCGATCGGCGAAGTGGTCGTCGGCGAAGAACTCGCTCTGCGCGCGCCAGTCGTTCGCGGGGAATGTGGTCTGCTCGTCCATGCGCCCCGTGAGCAGGCCGTGGGCGAGCGGACCGTAGGCCAGCACGCCCACGCCGTTCGCACGGCACCAGGGCAGCTCGGCGTCCTCGAGCTGGCGGCGCATCGCGTGGTAGCCCACCTGCAGCGACACGAACGGGCCGGCGGCATGAGCCGCCTCGAGGTCGGCGAGGTGGTAGTTCGACACGCCGATCCACCGGATCTTGCCCTCGCCCTGCATCTTCACCAGCTCGGCGAAGGTGTCATCTGCCGGCACGTCGCCCACGGGCCAGTGCACCTGATACAGGTCGACCGCGTCGAGGCCCAGCGCGTCGAGCGACCGCTCGAGCGCCATGCGCAGGTAGGCGCCCGAGGCCTCGCGCCAGATGCGCAGGCCGTCGCCGGTGACCTCCCAGGCCACGCCGCCCTTGGTGGCCACGATCACGTCATCCGGTCGGTCGCGCAGCACCTTCCCCACCACCCGCTCCGCGCGACCCTGGCCGTAGATGTCGGCGGTGTCGATCCAGTTGATGCCGGCGTCGAGGGCGGCGTGGCAGGCGGACTCGCTGTCAGCATCATCCGCGCCGCCCCACCGGCCGCCGAACTGCCACGTGCCGAGGCCGATCACCGTGAGGTCGAG